>NZ_JASOKQ010000018.1:0-46935 GCF_030216265.1 Corynebacterium sp. UMB0012 | reverse complement strand
TCCTGTTATCCCGACAGATACGGGCAAGCCCCTGCTCTGACCAGCAAGTTTAGCTGGCGAGCAGGGGCTTTTCCATATAGGGAACTGCCTGGTCACACGCGCAGATAGTGGCACTAATGCGCAAAGATGTGGGCACGGTGTGGGCACGCGCCCACTAGCCAATCTCCTTCCAACCCTGCGGGTAAGCCGCCGGCGAGTAAGCGTTGTTCGGAATCGTGGACTCGTACACCTTGCCCTGGAAACGAACCTTGGCACCCTTAGCGTAGACATTATGCGCGCCCGTCGGCTGCACAAAGTCCTTCACGTCGTCCGGCTGCGCCCCACCGGAAGTCTCCGAACTCTCCGACTCGCCAGAAGTCTCCGACGTCTCCGTAGTCTCCGGCTCGTCTACAACCTCCCAGATACGCCCGTCGAAACCAAGCGTGCCAGGCGCCCAGCAATTCAACCCATCATGCGTACTACGAACCAGCTTGCCGTCATAGCGAACGACCTGCCCGTAGGTGTGCATCTTCGCGTGGTCCGTGCCAGGGTCCTTCCACTCGGGAACGTCCGCGCCAGACTTCACATCGTCCTCCGTCACAGCTTCCGGCTTAGCAATCTCACCCTTGTCCTGCATTTCGCCAACCAGCTTCGCGGTATAGCGATCCGCATTACGGCGCTCGTATTCCTCATTGACCACGAACGACCACACTTCCTGGTACTCCGGTGGGGTCAACGCCGCAATCTGCTGCTTAATATCCTCAACGCTCATTGCTTACTCCTTAACTAACTTTAGTAGGGTTGCCCCAATAAATGTTCTCCATACTGCCGTAGAACGGCTTACTATCTGACATGGAGTAGTGGTCAACCAAAGCCGTGTACTTATAGGTATCGCCGTAAACATCTACGGTTACCTGGTCACCCTTGCTGTAATCCTTACCTAGCACCCACAAAGGAGCGCTAGTCGAGTACACTTTCTTGCCCCCGTACCATGCTTCCTTGACTTTCTTGCCGCCGTAGTACAGCTCTTTAATCTTCTTACTTCCGATATACGCAGGCATGGCTACTCCGTAATCACGTAGAGAACATCGGACTCGGGCCTAGACGGCAGGGAAGAAACCACCTGGATACGCGAGTCAACATAGGACTTCGACGTAGCGGAAGTAGAAGTTGGCGGCGGGTCCGGCACCAACACAGCACCATTAGGGTAACGCTGAACAATCGAACTTCCAGAGACGTTGTTGTCAATTTTTGGAAGGTCGCTAATGTCAGACACCGTATGCTTATGGCTCTTATCCGCCTTCGTATTGCCGACCGAATCGACGTACCCCTTGCGGGTAAGATGGTCAGCCTTACTTGGATCAACCCCGGCATGTAGCTGCCCATCTGCGGCGGTCTTTACGGCCTTGTTTCCGTAACCGGACGAACCGAAATAGTAAGTCGCGCCGCTAATATCATCAATCGTATGAGTGTGGCCGTCCTGGGAAACCTTCTGCCACTTCGACCAATTCCCAGAATAAAGCCCGCGCGTCCACACGTTATTCCGAACGCCGTAATCGGTGTACCTCTGATAGGTCATTCCCGCTTCGGTGTTAAACACTTCGAGCAAACCCGCCCTACTACTCGGGTGGTTCGTACTCGACCTAGCGTCACGGTCTAGGCTCTGGTGATAAACGCCGGTCTCCTTGAAGTTGTCTAGATCCACTGCCCCCTTGATTGACGTAACCTCACGCGGAAACGCAGTGGTGTCTACGTATTTCTTTGAAGCGGCTACCGTATCGTTATCGGGAACTTCTGGAACAGTAATGTGTCCCGAACCCCAGCGCTTGACGATGGCTCCACCTGTAGCGCCGGTATCAACGTTAGGCATGTCCGAAATGTCGGCCATCTTGTGCGTATGCTTGGACGGCGGGAAGGTGGAAGGTTTACCAGTCACATCAGCCCACGTGGACGCGCCAGTATCACCCTTCGGGCCACGGGGACCCATCGGTCCAGACATAGCCGAAACTTCTTTGGAGTGGTTCCAACAGATTGAAGTTCTATACAGTGATCCGGCGTTGGAAACGCCCTCCAACCTAATAGAGTCACCCTTAACGGTAACTAGGCACACGTCTAAATCATCGGTAGATGAAGCTGTGTTATACACCCACATAGAAGCCCGATACTCTTTAGGGATCGCGTCGTGTTTAATCGGGAACACGGTTCCTTCTATGTTGGGTTGGTACTCAAGGGATAGGTAGCACGTACCGCCCTGCACAATAAGTACAGCTTTACCCTCACCATCTTCGGTGTTTATCTTATTGTCCAGGTGGATTACTTCCTTCGGCAGCGGAACTATCTCTCCAGGCTCAACAGTGCCAGTAGGACCTCTCTCACCTCGATCGCCTTGGTCACCCTTCGGGCCAGTAGGGCCAGCAGGACCAACCTTGCCCTGTGGTCCAGTCTCACCCTGCGGTCCCGTATCGCCAGTCGCGCCCTTCACGCCTTGCGGTCCGCGCGGGCCAGTCAGGGACGGCGACTGCTTGCCGTTGACTGATAGCTTGTCGCCACTCCAGGAGATCGTGTCCAGCACATTCTGCATGTCCTGCTGGATCTTCTGCGACTTAGCCACCTGCGCCTTATGGTCCTTGAGGATCTGATCCGCGCTCGTACGCGTGGATTTCAGCAGGGACTCCACAGTTCCCTGCATGACGGTTAGCTGGCTGCTCCAGGAATTAGTTGCTGTTTCAACAGCCTTGTTGAGGTTGCTTTGTGCAGACTCAACTGCTTTGTCGAGGTCCTGCTTCGCGCCGTCTACGCTCTTGTCCACGTCCGTCTTGGCGGAACTGCGCAGACCTTCCGCTTCGTCTCGCAGCTTTGTCGCCTTGTTGAGCGCTTCGCGCGCGGACATGAGGGTTCGCTGCGCTTCGGAAATGATTGGCGGGTCGTACTCGAATGCGTCCGCCATAAGCTCGGCCAGGCGCACGTCGCCACTGCCTGCCGGCACGTTAACCGTAAACGTGTCCTGCCCCTGCAACTGGCGCACATGGAACTGGATCACAATCTGCCCAGGTTCCACGTCCGGGATCTTTACCGGCGCGCCGTTGAAGTAGAACGTGCGCGGCAATGGCCCCGTCGTCCAAGCGCCTTGCGTAGACGCGCGAAACTCCGGCGCCCACACCATCACCTTGTCCCTGCCACTTGGGTGTTCGCCGGCTGCTTGCCCGGCAAAGTCACGCAAGTCAATAACTACTGTTCGTGCCATAGCTAATTCTCCCTATCGATCCAGTTAAGGTCTACTTGCCACTTCTCAATCGCACGCTGGCTTGAGCCGCTCGCGGTACTGTAGACCTGAAAATCAAGCTTGTCCTTTGCGCTAAGCTCCAAAGAAAGCGGCACAAGACCTTGCACGCGCCTACCGTTACCCAAAGGTGTGACTGGCCCTAATCCACTTTCGGGACCAACGGAAGCAATGACGTTTCCGTTCTTCAAAAGCCGCATTCCATACCGGTCCCCGTGTGTCGTCGCCGCCCACGTCGCCTTGAAAGAAATGGAATAGATAGAGTCGTCCGGTACAGCGTATGTCTGGACAGTCTGCCAAACAGTTCTCGACGGCGTGGCACTTCCTGTTAAGCGCCTAGACTTAGGTTTTCCAGCTACCACGTAGTAATCAATGGAGATAGTTTGAATCTGGGACCGGCTTGTTTCGGTCCAATAGCTCGGATAAACCCGATAGCTCCTATCGCCGTTCGGCCCAGGCACATTAACCTGTTGCTCCCATGAGTACGAGTTGCCGTTGTAAATCCAATAGCAACGGATAACTGCCTGCCCAGTCCACTTTCCTAAAGCGTGACTATAGAGTGAGCTGGTTAAAATCTGCCAGTGTTCATTCTTGGTCGCGGAACTTTCCTGCTCGCGCTGGCCGACAATCTTGCGCGGGATGTACTCATTTTGCTTGTTATTGAGTTTCATCAGCTCAATATCGGCGTCGCGTAGCTTGTCGATATTTTCGCCCATCTTCTTATTGATTAGATCCTGCGAGTCCTCCCACGCAAGACGGTCCTCATTGATCTTATTCTGGATAGCTACCCAGCCCTCGGTCTTATCGTTCCACTTCTGCTGCATGTCCCACAGCGCGTCGTTGTTCTTGCGATACCACTGTGCGATCTTGAACTGCTCGGCAACGAAGTCATTGAACGTGGCCTGGTCACTATTAACCTTGACCTGCGAGTTCAGTACGGACTCGACACGCGCATTCCAGTTCTGCTGCAAAAGGTTCCATTCCTTCTGCAAGTCCCACTGGCCTTTGTTCCACTGGTTGTACCAGTTCTGCATGTCAATGATCGCCTGGCCGCGCTCCTGCCAGAACTCGGAGAAGGACTTACCATCAGGTGCCTTTGTCAGTGCGCCGATATTGTCAGCGAGGTCGCCGCCGACGGTCAGCGAGTTCTTCACCTGGTCAAACACTGCCTGCTGCACATTAGACAGTGCCTTGGCACTGTTCAGGTCAGACTTAATCTGTGTCGACAGCGCGCTAAGCCGGTCGTCCATACCGCCCTTGAAAGTCTCCAAGGCGTCCAGGCGCTTACCCAATCGCGTCGAGGTGTCGTCAAGTTCCTTCTTGCGATCCGACAGGGAACGATTAAGTTCCTTCATGTCCTCGGCATACTTGCCCTGCTCGCCAAGGAATCCTTCGAGACGGTCAGTTAGGCCTTCCTGCTTTTCGATCAGCTCACGAACCTTCTCCTGGTTCGACTCAATCTCCTTATGGGCGTCCTCGATGCGGTCAATCATGGGCTTCACATCGCCCTCAAGGTCAGCCGCGATAGGCGAAATGAAATCGGGAATCACCGGGTCAGGGTTCTTATCAAACAGTGAACCGATGAACTTTCCGAAACCACGAATCAGCCCACGCGCGCCGTCCAGTACGTGCCCGAATACGCCAATGGCAAGTTCAACAGCACCGCCCATCACCTTGCCGATAGTGGTGACAATGCCACCAAGAATGTTCCCAAGCCCCTCGGCCAGTGCGCCGAATACGCCAGAGACGGGCGTGCGCTTATGGCTATACGTGTCCGGCGAATCATCGCGCCGATTAACCAGCTTAAAGCCCGGTTCCACACCTGCCGTAGTCACAACAACCCGCCCTCACAACGTACCTATATAGCTACTATGAGCCTACATGGGCACGGTCGATCCGTACACCTTGCTCATACATCCACTCCGCAATACGGTTGACCGGACCAATCATCACCATGTTCACCTCCGGGAAACCGTCAGACGCCGGCACCTTAATATGCCCAAGCAGATGGGACAGCTCCCGCACCTGGTTAGTCTTGTCCATCACACAACCCTTCCTCCGACAACTTCTTCTTTAACGCCGCATTCTCCTGCACCAGACTTAAGTTCTCCGCCAGCACAGAACGCACCTCCGGCAGGACTTCCTCGTACCGCGTACGATAAAGCTCCACTTCTTCTTTCAGCACATCAATCTGTGCCTGGTAGCGCTCCCTAACCAGCGACTCAACCTCGCGCTGCTGCTCAATACTGCGCTGCTTTCGCGTCCTAACCCACTCACCGATAGGCCCCAATAACTTCTGTACCCTCTCGGATACAGTGATGAGAAAGGTCAACACCGCCAGAATGCCCGTCGAATAAACCGCCCAGACGCCCGTAAGGTGTTCCACCTTGCTTCCTCCCTACGCGTTTAAGTCCTGGGCAAGTTCCAGTAGAGCTTCCCGCCTGTAATAAGTGGCAACCGCAAAGATCAGCGACATGGCGGCAGTTCCCATAAGCACAGTGACGCCTAGGCGCACACCTCCGGGATCCGTATCGGAAAGCTGCTGTGCCAGCGAACCGACACCGATCATCAGATTGACCACGAACAAAATGACATGCCCCCACATGAGTGCGAGTAGGCGCGGAGGGTCCAGCGAACCGATAGTCACCAGAATGGCACCCATCGCCAAAGCTAACGCCCACAGCCACAGTGGCGCGGCGGACTCAATTGTGGAAAGCCCTTCCGGCAGTACCTCGCTAGAAAGCCAGATGTACAGGTAGTCGTAGATACGCACACCCGCGCCTACAAGTAGCGCCACGTTAGCCGCGAGGAACAATCTAGGGCCAAGGCTTACTGCAAGGCTTGGTCGCCCGCGCAGTAGCCACTGGTCAGACTTAAGCAGGCTCCATGTCATAAGGGTCGCTCCGATACCCCGTGTGCGGCGTCAATCTTCGCGGCGATAGCTTCACGCACCATCTGCTGCTGCTTCGAGGTGACCGCCGGCTTATACACGCGGATACCCATAGACTCCGCGCAGCCAATGATGGCAACGATGACAAACGTTACCCACTGCGGCAAGTCAAAGCCGAACGACAGCACAAGTGCCAGCACAGTAAGCACCGTCTCCACAACGGAGATGGCCGTGCCCCTGTAGCGGCGCAGCGTGCCCTGCTCGTCCTTCTTCTCCTGGAGTGCTTGGGCTACGAAATCACCAGTAGCGTGCGGGTTAGAAGTAACCATTACTTTCCCTCCTTAAGTGCCTGAATTTCCTTGCGCAGTTCGCGCACTTCCTTCAATGCCTGCTCGGACGCAATCTTCGCGTCATACGCGTGCGCGTTACCGTTAACGATGTGCTCCCACAGTGGCCCCTTCCAAGGCGAGCCAGCCACCCGCGAGTTGAACACCGTCTCCAAAGTCTTAGCCATGTCCTGCTCCTTAATTGCTGCTTCAAAGGTGGCGCGGTTAACCTGCCCCCAACCCTTGAGCTTGTTGCGACGCTGCACTTCCTTCGCCGCGTCACGGGTCGCCGCGTCGTACACGCCCGTGACACGAATACCTACCGCCTGCTGGAAAGCAACCAGCGAACGCATCTTGAAAGTCGGCTCACCATAAAGGCCCGAGATAGAGTTCTCCGGCCCGGACAGTGGGCCAAAGTATTCATCGCCAGACAGTGACCACGCGTCCTTCGCATGAGACGCAATCGGCTCATGCTTCACCTTGCCTGGCCCCTGATTGATCTGTGCCTGAACCTTCCGGCGGACATCATTCATGTCCACATTTCCTGGGTCCCACTTGCCCATATCGGAATACTCTTTGTGGCCGACGACAGACTGATTAGCGGTGCGCCCCAGCTTCTTACTGATAGCCGCCATCGCAATGATCATGTTCTCGCGCTGCTTATCGGTAATGGCCTTGCCGTCGTACTGCACCTCGAAACCAATCGTGTGCCAGTTCGCCGTGTCGCGCGGAATACCCGGATACGAACCGCTGCCGCCATGCCAAGCAACACCGACAGCAACCATCGTCATAACGCCTTCACGGTTGACGTGGACGTTGCAGATAGGTCCCGCAAGGTCAACACGCCCGCGCGAACAGAACTCGGCAGACGTCCCATTGTTTCCCGTGTGGTGATACATGCTTCCCCATATCCAGCCGAAATCACCATGCCCATGATTCTTCCAGCCGGGCATTTCAACCACGGGTAAGCCGGCCTGCCGCAGCACATCTGCAAGCCATACCGGATCTCCAGTCCAACCCATAGTGCCCTCCTTATCTTCAACTTCATGCTACCCCAGCAGGGCTAATGGCCCTAAGTTGCAATATAGTGCCTATATAGCCATACTGGAATATGCAATCGGACGGGATCGCTTGATCGGTTCCGCTATTGCTCTTAGGTAGTTAGAGACACCCCGCCACTTGCGCCCTACACCCCAAGCGCACGGCGGGGTGTTTCTCTTATTCCGCCAGACTTGCCTTGTTGATCAAGGTGGACAGTCCAGTCAGTGCCCTCATCATC
Source organism: Corynebacterium sp. UMB0012 (assembly GCF_030216265.1). Taxonomy (NCBI): domain Bacteria; kingdom Bacillati; phylum Actinomycetota; class Actinomycetes; order Mycobacteriales; family Corynebacteriaceae; genus Corynebacterium; species Corynebacterium sp. UMB0012. The sequence goes on along the minus strand of NZ_JASOKQ010000018.1, from coordinate 39,181 downwards.
GACTCCTGCGGGTCGCGTCGTGGCCTATCTGCCATCTGAAACTCGAGCTTCGCGTCACCGGAAACAGTCCACTCATAGTTCACTTCCGTCACAAACGACACGGCATAGCGATCCTCCGGCAACTCCAGGGCAATCATCGACCCAACGTTGAGCAGCTCGCCAGGGGCAAACGACGACGCCGCACCAAGCGACACCTCATGCGAACGCGTAGCGCGAGACTTAAACTGTGCCTGCCGCATAAGCATGATCGCGTCCAACGACAAACCAACCGACGGGTTGAATGTCTCAAAGAAACCGAACGGCCCCATACGATCACGGCGTGACCAATCATCGAATGAGTGATAGGCAAACAGTCGGTCTTCAACGATGTCGTCCAGGCCCATGACGTCAAGCATGATGTTGAACGGTGGTGGAATTAGCTGGAGCAGGACTTTAATCGCCGCCGAGATCACGTCGTTGAGCATGTCCTGCGTCTTGCCGCCAACCGTATAGGTAGACGCGGTAGGCTTCACCGTCGTCACCATAAGGTCGTCATACTGGTCGCGGCGCAGCATGAACTGCGGCTTGCCCCAATAGTCCACAGCCTTATTCTCCGCGCCATAATCCGTGAAGCCCGTGAGGGTATCCCACGTGTCCTTCCAGAAGTCCTTGACCGACTTGATAATTCCCTGCCACAACAGTCCGCCAGCAGGCAGCTCGGCGCGTTGCTTAATATCCCAGACGATAGCGGCACGGCTAGAGTCATGGCCCGGTGGTGGTGTCTGCCCGCGCCCTGGAAGGTACACGTCATAGGTCAGCGTCAGACCCTCGGTGTTGATCAGGGACTTAATGAGGTCCAGCACCTCGTCCATCTTGATACCAATGATGGTCATGCGTGTGTAGTTGTCCGCGCTGGTGGTAGGCGCAACGTAATGGACCTGCCCTCGAGTCTTCTTGCCCATGCGCTTAAAGTTCGGCGCCATGAGCTGCTCCTTGAGTAAGCGAGCAACAGGGCCTGCCGCCAGGTCAATCTTCGAGATCTGAAACTCCGGCAACAGTCGAGGGTTCGGCCAGCCAAACAGCTTCTCTAGGTGCTTCTCCGGCGACACCGCAGACAACTCTAGGTATTCCTCCGTGCGCGTCCACACCTCGTCAGTGTGGGTTACGAACCACATTGTCTCCATGCCGCCAAGCTGCACCACCACAGGGATAGACGCGTCAGGGTGCGCGTTCGCAAACAGTGAGAACATCACGTCATTCATGGGCACGCGGAACGTCAACTGCCCAACCTCATTGAGTACAACCTTGTACTTCATGCGCATGACCTGCGGAATAATCACAGGGTTCTTGCCGTACGGGTCGAGGGCAATAATCGTAGGCGCCGGCGCGGCAACGTCGCGGAACGTCTCGTCTTTGATCTGCTTGAGCGTTTCGTAAGACATGGTTAGTACAGTTCCTCCCAACGTGGCGGCATGTGGACAGTGAACTTGCCGGAACGGTTAGACGACAGGTTGAGCTTGGCGGTGCCGCCGGCGGGCACGGTAAGCCAAGGCTGCTGGTTCCAGGTGGTGATGATGGGGCGCACACCACGAGACTCGGTGATAGTCAGCTCGTTAGGCGACAGGTCAAACAGCGCTTCGCCATTAACCTGCGCAGTGAAGTCCACATCCCCACTAAAGCGCAGCGTGGCCGCTGGCCCGTCCCAATGAACCGTGGGCGAGGTAGGCACCTGCCCATCATTGCGCAGCACGCCCTGCGCCATGTTAGAGCTGGAAACTTTAACCTCCAGTGGTTCATAGTCCCCGTATGGAAACGGGTCCTCCGCACAAGCAACCACCATCAGCTTCGCCTTACCCAACGCCATAGGCGACTTATGCAGCATGTTCTCAAAGCGCTCCGTGCGGTACACGTCCAAGTACTTCCACTCACTGCGCCCCGAGTTAAACGACAGCAAGCCCGTAGGCGGCAGCTGGCCGTGACGGTTACCAGTCAGCGGCCAATCCTCCTTGAACTGCTCAAACACTCGGCGGGTAAGCGCCGGCGTCTCCGCTTTAATGTCGAACACCAACTCCAGGTTGAGTGGCTCCGGCACCACAGCTACACGCTTGCGCGTGCGCGAGCGCGGGATCTCCCTAGAGTGAACCTTCGCCCCAGTGCCATACAGGCCCTTAGGTGACGGCATGAGTGTGACCGGGTGGTTCTCCTGGCCCTGCCCGTTGAGCTGCCACACTCGGCCCGTGACTGGTCCGGTGTAGAGCATTGTTTCCCTCGTTGCGCGCGGCGGCATTAGATACTCCCTACTAGATTCTCGAAACCAACTGTAGCTTGTCGGCGGAAACGGTCCGCAGCGTCCGTCGCATTGTTGGTGACGATAGACGCAATGGACTGATTGACCGTGACACCACCGGAGGTTGCCGTAGTGGACTGTGCAGTAGCGGCGCGGTGTTCACGCAGGGCATTCACACCAGCGTCGTAGCGTGCCTGCTCCTGCGCGTTGCGCTCGTTCTGCGAGTCAATCTCCTTACGCAGTCGCTCGGCGTCACCGTACAGTTCAGCCTTCCGCTTGGCGTCCTCGTCTGCCTGCTGGCGCTGGCGCTCGGCGTCCTGGGCTTCGCGCATAATGTCGCGCTCTTCGCGGTAGGTGTCCTGGTAGTCGCCCTCCAGCTCACGGCGCCCCTTATTGACGTCGGTAATGAGCTGATTGTAGGCAGCGGTGGACGGGTTGAATAAGTTGTACAGCGGCGAGTCAGAAGGCTTAGTCACCTTAAGGCCAATCATCTTCGCGCCCTGCTTGGTGTACTCGTCACTCACGGCGCGGTGCAAAGCCATGCCCTGCCCCTTGACCATGCCGCCGGCTTCAATCCAGGACTTCTGATCCTTCGGGTTGGCCGCGATATGAGCCGCAGCCTTCACCCACTGCTGGGACTCCAGCACCTTCTTGAGATCGATAGGCGCGTCAGGGTCTTCCAGCTTCTCGCCAGTAATCAACGCCTTCTGCACGTGAGCCGGCAGACGGCGACGGCGCATGTACTCGTCCTGCGCCCACTTAGGCATAGAGTCATACACACGCTGCTGCTCCGGCGTCATAGGCGCATTCTCGTTCTCCATCGCCCGCAGCATGAGCATGGACTGGTGAGACGCGTCGCCGCGCTCCATGTACTCGCGCATACCCACGTTGGTGCCAATCAGGCCGGCGCGGTCCACCGAGCGCACAGCGTGCTTGTCGTCGGTGTCAGTGTCGGCGTAGATGAACTTGCCGTCCTTGACGCCTACGAGCTTGCGTGCGTAGCCTTCGGTCATTTGCTTTTGGAGTTCTTCGCCGCGCTTCTTGGTTGCTTCGTACTCGGCAATGAGGTTCTTGTCCGCTGGGGTCTTTTCCTTCTCGGGCTTGGACTTGGCTTTGTGGTAGCCGGCTTCCTGGTCGCGGCGTCGCTGCTCCACCTTCTCGTAGGCTTCACGGGTTGCGCGCTGGCGGTTCATGTCGCGCAGATACTCCGAGCGGGACACGCCACCGTTAGCGAAAGCCACGGTCTTGCCCGTGTGGCCTAGGTGGGTGCCGTCCTTGTTGATCGGGTTGCCGTTGCCGTCGAGTAGCTGCAAGCCGAACTTCTCTGCCGTGTAGCGCAGGATCTGGGTAGAGCGCTTGCGCTTGGCAGGGTTGTGCGGAATGTAGGACTCGTCCTCGGTCTCGTTCTCCGCCCACAGAATGTTCGAGCCGCCCTTGGCTACCATTGCTTCGCGCTTCTCAAAGCCGCCAGACTCGTAGGCGCGCGCCATGACAGCACCATCAGCGTTGGCCTTTCCGCCGCCGCCTACACGCACGGTAGTAATCGTGTGGGTGGACGAGGTGTTCATGCCATTGAGGGACTGGACCTGCCCAATGACCGTAGCCGCATTCGTCGTGATGGTGTGGCGTCCGGTGGTGGACTTCGGGATAGCGTCAATCTTGGCCTTGACCTCGCCGGTGTTGTCGGTGACGCGGTGCTTACCTTGGGTGGTCTTACCGCTTAGCGAGTCGTGCTTGCTGCGCGCTTCGTCCACGTTCGAGGTGACGTTGTGCTTACCTTGGGAGGTCTTGCCGTTGAGGGCGTCTTGCTTTCCTGCGGCCTGGTCCACGTCAGAATCGACGTGGTGCTGGCCTTGAGTCTGCTTGCCCGACAGCGAGTCGTGGCGACTACGTGCAACGTCCGAGTCGTCGTCCACATGGTGATTACCCTGGGTCTGCTTGCCCGAGAGGGAGTCATGGTTGCTGCGGGCACGGTCAGCGTCATCATCGACGTGGTGCTTACCCTCGGTCTGCTTGCCGTCGAGCGAGCCTGCCTTGTCCCTAACTTCATCGACGTTATCTTCCATGCGGAAATTGCCGGTCAGCTCCAGTCCTTCAAGCCCAGCCTTTTCCGCAAGAATCTCATCAATGTTGTCATTGAAAGTAATCTCGCCCGTCTTAGGGTCGCGGGTAATGGCGTCAATCTCTTCCAGCTTCGCCAACGTATCTTCGTCATTGAGATCAATCTTGACCTCACCGTCGATATTCTCGGCCTTAATCTGGATAGCTTCCAGCTTGGAAACAATCTCGTCCGCGCCTACGCCTTCAACGTTGACGGTAACGATCTTGTCCTGCATTCCTTCCAACTGTGCAAGGACAGTATCGAGACCTTGGGCTTCAAAGTTGAGGTCGCCAATTTCCTCCTTCTTTGCCTTGAGTACGTCAATGGCGCCCTCGAGGTTCAGGATCGAGTCAAAGGAAATCTTCGACAGGCCATCGCCAATGTCCTCAACGTTGATACCCTCCAGCTCCTGGAAACCGGACAGTGTATCCTCCAGGCCCTCGGACTCAACAACAATCGTCTTGTCGTCCGGCACGTCAACAATGGCGTCACCCAGCGCGGAGAACACCGCAGCCGTCGCGTCGCCCGACTGCTTCACACCATCGAACCCGCCACGCAGGGACTCGAACATCACCTGCATCTGGTTCATCTGGGTCAGCGCTTCACCAAACTCCGGGGTGAACTGGTTGCCATACTCGGCCTGCTCATTAAGACGCTGCTTGAGGTTAATGATCCGGTCGAGGGTATCTTCCTGCGCCTTAAGGTTCTCGTCCGTGCCGACAGTCCATGCAGCGCTTGGGCCATCGCCACCCCACAGGCTCTTGTCGTCACGGTAGCCACGGATACGCTTCTCGGTCTTCTCGGCGCCGTCCGTGTAATCGGACATGTCCTTGAGATCCTTCTTGGAACCCGGCCCGCCAACAATCTCGTTAGCCTTGTCCATCGCCTTAGAAAAGCCGGCGACGACAGGCTCAATGGACTTAATGATCGGCGTCAGGGTAGACATAGCGTCAGACGCGCCACTAATCAGGTCATTGCCGATGTTGGTGATGTCCTCACCATTCTGGCGCCAGAAAGACTGGAACTGCGGGATAGTCTCCGTGACAAACTTCTCACCCCACTGGCCTAGAGTATTGCCAATATCCTTTGTGGTCTCCGCAGTCTCACGGAAGAAGTTAGAGATCTTTGCCTGCCCATCGCTGGAGTTAGCCCAGTTGGAGAACTTATCCAGCTGGCCCATCATGGCACCCCACACACCACCTTCACCAAAGGCAGCATTAGCACCATCTTTCACAGCGCTAAAGAATCCAGACATGCCAGACCACGCGGTCTTACTAAAGTCGCCAATCTTGCGCATACCGTTAACGGCGTTATCCATCCACTCGCCTAGCTTGTCCTCACTTCCCCAATTGTTCAGCGAGTCCATCAGGTTAGAGAAACCATCACCCAGTGCAGGCATAAGGTGCTCCGCGCCCACCGCAGACGCGCGCGCCATGAAATCAGTCAGGCTTTCCATGCCCGGCGCCATGCGAGTAAAGCCATCACCAACGGCGCCCAAGGTGCGCTCAATGTTGGAGGTGACAGTCGGAGACGCCAGCGTATCCATAAACGCCGTCGCCATATCCCCCAGCCCCTCGGCCACGCGCGGCAGGCTACGCTCCAGCGCAGGCATAGTAGAGTCAGTCAGCTTGGCAAAAGACTCGTCCCAACCAGCAAACAGCGACTCCTGGGTAGCCTTGCGGATAGGATCTAGCGACTCGGCCAGGCCAGTAAAGCCCTCCTTCATCGCAATCGCGTTAGGCCCAAGGTCAGCAGACTCATCGCCCAAGTTAGAGAAAGCCAACGCCACTGCGCCGGCAGACGCAGCCAAGGCGGACAGCATAGCCGGGGCAAACGCCACACCCTGCAACGCCTGCACAAACGGCTCCAGCACAGCCGTAGCCATACCCAGCGAACCGGCAGCAAGGTTGCCTGCACCGCCGGCCAGCGCACCCACAGCGCCGAGCTTTGCGGCAATACCGTAACCACTAGCAAGAGTTCCAACTACCTTGCCGCCGATAGCAGTAGCGGGATTACCCTTAAGGCCCTTGAGGGCGCCACCGCCCTTACCGCCGCCAAGCATGTCAGCGCCAGGCGCAGCAGACGCAGACGACACCGCACCCTCAACAGAATCCTTCAAGTCCATGACTCCATCGAGCGCGCCCTTAGCCGCGTCCACAGATTTCGACGTAACCTCCGACGCCTTAGTTGCCCCATCGGTTACCGCGTCACTGGTCTTCAAGAACGCCTTACCAGCCAGGTCCACAGTCTTATCCGCAGCCTTGCCAATCGGGCGCATAAGATCACCGGCAATGTTCTTCGCCATGTACGACGCAGTGCCGTCACGACGGTTCGGCTTAACCAGGCGATTGACCACCTTCTCAAAGAAGTCAGGTGCGTCAAAGTCCACATCGCTACCACTGCGGTAGTGATCGTCATCGTCGTGCTTATGCACCACCGTCGGCGCCGCGTCCTTCGGGTGCCAGTTCTTCATCACCCGGAACTCTTCGGCACTAACCTGCTTCCAATCCGGATCGTTGGCATAGCCCTGAACATTGAACTCACGCAGCGCACGCTCAAACGGAGTCAGATGATCCTTCGTAGACACCAGCTCGGAAGTAGCCTTAGCCAGGCTCTTCTCCATAGCGTCCATCGACTCATTGAGCCGGTCAGCCTTCGCCACAATCTGCTTCTCAACGTCACCACCAGCAGACAGGCGGTTGTACTCATAGTCAATCGAGTCCGCAATACCCGGCGCGCCTACGCGTGTGTGGTCTGCGTGTAGGCCGAGTCGGCTTTGGCGGTCGTTGGCTTGTTGGTTGAGGAAGTCGGCGTGGAGTCGTGCGTTGTTGGCGAGCGCTTGGTTGAAGTCGGCGCTTGCTTGTGCTCGGGTGCGTTCGGCGTCGAGGGTGTCGATCTTGCCGATGGTGCGTCCGCCGCCGATGCCTGGGGTTTCGGTGAGCATTCGGCGCAGGTGGTAGGCGTCGTTGGGTGCCCACTGGCTGTACTTGCCGGCGAGGTTGTCGAGGTGGCCGAGTACTTGGTTGCGGTAATCTTCGACGTTTTTGTTGCGCGCTTCGTAGGCGTCGGCCTTGGCGAGGTAGCGCTTGGCTTCTTCGGTGAGTTGGCGCAGTTCTTTTTCGAGGACTTGTTGGCGGTCGCCTAGGTAGGAGCGCTTGGTGGCGGCGTCGCGTGCGGCGTCTACGGCGTCGGCTATGTCTGCCCACGTGCCGGCGGGTGCAGCGGTGGCCGGCTGCTTGTCTCCCGTGACCTTTGTGTGGGAGTTGTCGATCGTGGTGTTGAGTGGCTTGGAGGTGGAGACGTCCGATAGGTCTACCTTGGCTACGTCGCGGTTGTGGTCTGCCGGGGCGGTGGTGCCGGAGGTGGCGGGTATGCCTGCGCCTTTTTGCTGGTTGACGACGTAGACCTTTTGGACCTCGGGGAAGTCCACCTTGACGGGCTTCATCTCGTCCCAGTCAATCTTGGGCAGCTTGAGGTCTGCGAGGTTGTCGTTGACCACGCGCACGTTGGTGGGCTTGTTGGTGTCGTGGTCGTCGTCGAGCTGGCGTGCCTTCTTGCCAAAGACGTCCTTGGGGTCGAGTTCTACGTCCATGTCCTCCCAGGCGTTTTGGAAGGCTTGGGAAAGGTCGTCCTGGAAGTTAGACAGGTGAGTATCGCCCGTGGTGACTTCCACCATGCGCGGGCGGGTGAGCTTGTCGAGCTGGTCTTCTACCTTCTGCGTGTGGTACTTGGATAGTTCTGGGCGGACGGTGACCTTCTTGCCCATGACGTCTAGGGCGGCGTCGAGGTTGGTGGTGTCAGCGTCCACGTCCACCTTGACGCGCTTAGGCTTGTCGAGGTCTTCCAACATGCGCTGGAGCTTGGTGGAACCCTTCTCCTGCGAGTTGGCGTAGGTGACGCGCACCTTAGCGGTGTGGGTGGACTCGTGATCCTTAAGCCGCTTTTCCAGCTTGGACATGTCCGAGTCGTCTACCTCAACAGGTACGACGTAGCTAAAGGCCGGCGAGCCGTCGTCGGCGGAGAAAGTGCGGTCGAGTTTATCGACCAACTTGTCTACCTGGGACTCGTCAAAGTCCAGCTCAATAGGCTTGAACTTAATCTGGTCAAGGGTAGCGTCCAGGTCCTCCTGCACGCCGCGCGCGTTGAAGGACAGGTCGAGACGGGCACGTCCGTCGTCGCCAACGTTGAGTCCCTTGATCAGCTTGTCGATGACCTTAAGCGACTCGGTGGCTTCCGAGGTGTCGGTGCGCACATGGATAGTGGCGTGCTGGTCGTCAGCCAAGTGCTTCAACTCGGCCTGGACTGCGGCCTTGTCGGCAGACGACAGGCGGGCGCCGACGGTTACCTTGTAGTCTTTCAGGTCGCCGCGCAGGTCACGCTTGAGGTTGTCCGTGTCCGGCTTAAGCCGAACCTTCATGTCCTCGCCGGCCTGCTTATCAATCTCGGACTGCCAGCGGTCCTTATCAATCTCCGGGTCGAGCTTGATCTTCGGCTTCTTGCCAGCAAAGCGCTCTTTAAGCTGGCGCTCCAGGTCCTTGTAAAAGCCCTTTGTTTCCGGCTGTACCGATACCCACGCGTTACCTACATGTGCGCCTGCACCCGCCATGACTTCCTACCTTTCACCAAGTCTCTCCAGTCAAAGCCAACAGTGCTTCGTCTAGAGTCTTGTTAGTTTCTTGCTGCCGCAGCTTCTCCAGCGCCGTCTCCGGGCGTGGTAGTGGCTCCGGCGGCTGGGCCTTACTGTTAGCCGCAGTGATGTATAACAACTGGCGCATTAGGTCAATGACCGTCCGCACCGACTGGTAGATAGGCGTCTCGTCCTCAAACGACAAATCCAACTCCTGCTCACCAGGAATGTTGTACTCGTCGCTTTTCTGTTCCTCCGCCAGCAGATACTTAGCCAAGTCCTCGTCCTTGTAAACCAAGTCACGGAACCGGCTTGCAGTAGGCAAAGCGTCTACTAGGCGCAGAAACTTCTGCCACGGGTAGCGGCCACGGAAGAAGTCAAGAATGTCCAGCCCGTAATGACGGTGAAAGTCAATCTCCAACTCCGCGCCCGCATACCCCATCAGGCTTATGACTCGTCTGGTTCCTCGGAATCTTTTGGGACTTCACTGGTAAAAGTGAGGTTAAAGTGCTCCGTAATTGCGGTGACAATACCCATCACCACCGGCAACGGCTGGCCCCACAACTCGTCCGACAGGCGCTTCCAATCCTTCTTCGGGCAGACCGCTTCCAAAAAGCGCCATGCCCGGCCAATGTTCGGATCAACATTGTCGATAGAAAAGGTAGTCAGAAACAGGCCAGTGGGAACATTCTCAATCACAATGTTCTTCTGCTTGCCCGGCATCTTCAACACGAACGGTTCCAGGTCAAAGTCCTTCAACGCTTCCTTGCGCAAAGACTCAAAACTTACCTCGGCCATTAGTCCTCCAAGATTTACAACAGTAGAAAACGAACTAGGGCCAGTCTAGCCCATATAGGCAGACCGGCCCTAGCCCTAGTGTTACGCGCCCGTATAGAGTCCTTCTTCCTATACAGGGACACCTATGTTACTCGGAGTGAGTATCTCCTTCGCGGGCGTTGTTGTCAACGCTGCCGCCACCACTGATAACACGGTCAGACTCGGCGGCGGTAAAGCCCATAGCTTCCAGGCGCTTCTTAGCGCCAGGGCCACCAAAGAAACGCTTGGAAGAATAGCCCAGCTCGGAGTCCTTCAACGCGGTCAGGGTCAGCGGGTAGGTCACAGCGTTAGCCGGATCCCACGACTCCGGGCCACGAGTAATCATCACGCGCGGCAGGGAACGACCAAAGTAGAACGCGTCCTCACCCACACCATCGACACCGATGAAGAAAGCACGGTACTCAATGGTGCCCGGCTCCGGGTTGTCCTCAATGGCGATCTCGCCATTAGCGCCCGGCTTAATGGCGTCCATGTAAGCCATGTCGCGGTTAGCGGCAATCGCCAGGGTTTCCTTACGGGTGTCCTGCAAGGTTGCTTCCACAGTCAGCTTGGAAGCAGTCAGGTCACGACGAGACGGATCCATCTCGCCCCAGGTCTCAACCTCTTCGGTGGTGTCCTCCGGGGTGAAAGTAGGCGCACCCGCCTTAGCGATACGACCCAGGCCCACATAACCGTCAAGGGCAATGAGCGCACCGTTTGCGTCGGTGAAGCTCTCGGGAACCTTGGCGGTACGTGGTGCAAGAAGGATGGCGCCGCCGCCAACCATCTTACGAATCAGCCCGTCCTTAACGTTGCGCAGGGTATCAATCTTTACTGCATCAGCCATGATTAGTCTCCTTCGACTATCTGTTTACGAAATGCCAGCGAGTACACCATTGCGTACACGCGCTTGCTTCGGTCAATATCGCCCACCATGCGCGGGCCTTCATTCTCCGCAACATCATCAACCAAAATGCCACGGACAGTCTCACCAGGCAGTTCATTGAGCAGCGAGGAAATCTCCGCCGCCAGCTTCTTCGCGTTCGCACGCGTTTCTGCTTCTACCTCAATCTCGACAGTCGCCCACCGTGTTTCGTCGATAGTGTTGTACCCATTGTCGGTAACAATCGCCACCGCAACGAACTGGTCTACAACCTCCTGCGGCGGCTCCCACGAGCCAACCCACACAAGGTCAGTGTCCAACTCGTCTTCCAGCAGGTTCATCACCACGTCGTCACACGCAGGAAACTTCCACTCCACGCTCACCGCTTACCTCCTGCCTTGCGGAAAGACCGGACAGCAGCACCACCGGCGCCACCAAGGAAACGCGGCTTCGCGCCCTCGTTGACGTCACCACCCGTTACACGCAACGCCCTAAACAGGGAACGCTCGGGCACAGGATTGTGCTTGCCACCCAACTCACGCTGCAAGTTATACGGGCCAAACGTCTGCACAACAGACTGGGCACGGTCTCCGAGGTAAGTAGCGTTCGTGGCAGTAGGCTTGACCATAACCTGAGACGCGTTACGGCCAGTGCGCTTCTTCGTGCCGGCAGTATAAGCCGCCGCCACAGCAGAACCCAGGCCAGAAATATAGGCCAACATGCCGCCACCATTGAGGATTAGACGGTGCTGGCTGGTATCAGCTTCAAAGCGAATCAAAGCCACAGCACATCACCACTTCTCCGCATGATCCATAAAGCACTTCCAGCCGGCAATAGTCCCCGACGGGTACGTGTGTGCAATCAAATCAGTATTGACCAGGTACACATTCCCGTCGGCAAGATTGACCACGCGGTCGCCTTTACGGATATCCTCACGGTTCCACAGGTACAACACCGCGTCCGACATAACCGCGTACTGGTTCACACCATCAGAACGAACAGCACCCTCACTGCCCTGCAAGCCCTGGACTTGGATATTGCAGCGAGTAACAACACCTAACTCGTTCCACGGCGCGTCACCCTCACGATTATGACGACCCTTGCGCCACACCTGCATACGGTCACGACCAACCAGCATTACCACTCCACCTCCGCAGAATACGGAGTAGGAAGACTAGGCCGGTTCGTCTCCCAATACCTGTAGCGATCATGGGACCACACCTCATCTCGCACGCGATCCATCGTGCCGAACGACCCGAACTCCAGGTCACTCGACTCCGAATTGCGCTCAAGAATATCCAGCTCGGCCTTCGTAAAAAGACCATTAGCAAACTCGGAACGATCCACACGCGCGGAATAGTCACCAATCTGTTGCTGAACATAGCGGTCCGGGTTCTTAAAGGTGCGCAAAGCGGCAGACAAAATCACAGCGGCCACATCGCTCGGAACCTTCTCCGGCTCCCACGACGTGCGCGCAGCAGACATAGCGATCACAGAAGTGTCCTCCAGGATCGCTTCCACCCGCTGCCGTTCTTCATCAAGCACGTCCCTACCCAGACGGATCTGGAACTGCTCGACAGAAACCAACGCTGCCTTATTGTCCATGCCGCTCACCTACCTACTGACCAGCGGTTGCACCAGACGCAGAAGCGGTCTGTGCGCCCGCCTTCTTCGCGTCCTCAACCTTGTTACGGTCCATCGTGATCTTCATAGCGCGCAGCAGGTGCTCCTTGCCGTCACCCATAGACACATCAGCCACAGCGCCAGTACCCAGGAAGGTATCCACAATGGAACGGTCCACCGCGTAGTCGGCTTCGTAGTCACGCAGCCAACGCAGCGCAGTGCCATTAGCGTTAGCGGTGGAACCGTAGACCGCACCCTGCGGAATCTGCGGAGCGGCAGTAGCCAGCACAAACGCAGTGTTGTGGAAGACGTACGCCTCGTTCTCCTTGAGGTACGGCACGGTGACAAAGTTAAAGCCACGCAGACGACCAATGGTCGCGTCACGCAGCGCAGTGTTGTCACCGCTAAAGGAAGCGTCCAGCAGGGTCTGCTCTTCCAGCAGAACTTCCTCCACGTCCGCACCGACAGCGACAGTGATGTTCTGCGCGCCCACGCCACGCTTGATCAGGTTGGTGCGCACGCGGTTAAACAGCGACGCCATACCGAACTTGCCAGGGCCATAGAAGTCCTCTGCCTTCAAGGTGCCCTTGATCTTGGAAGCGTCCTCGATCTTCTCGCGGTCCTTGGACAGACGACCATCAGCGTAGGTTGCATTCTCCAGCAGGCTTACCGCAGCATTCTCCACATACTCCGCAATCGCAGTAACCTGCGGCTGGAGAATCTGCTGGGAGAAATCAGTGACGTCCAGATTAAGCTGCTCGTCGGTAACCTCCGTAGCCGAGTACGGAAACTTATCCAGCTTGACGCCAATCTTGCGCTCACGCAGGAAGTCCATCTCGATACGGCGATCCTCGCCAACCGCACGCAGCTGGCGGTCACGGGCCTTCAACGTGCCCGGAACCTTCACGTTAATCGTATCGTCAGCGGCGCCAGCAAAGTCCATCGCGGACCAACGCCACATCAGGTTTGCAAGAACCAGCTCACGGGACAACAGGCCAACAGAAACGTCAGCAAACTTCTGCGCCTTAATCAGCTCATGCTGGTGAGTGCCAGGTGCATCGACCATAGCCAAACTCCTTTACTAGATACGTTGAATCTTCTTCAACACTTCTTCGACCGAGAAATCGTCTTGCTCTCCAGGACGTCCACCGGCCTGCCCACGCTGCTCCTTCGGGCGAGACTCAAGCTGTGCCTTCTCCGACGCGCCTTCCCCACGCTCGTCAGACTCGCCAGCCTTATCGTCATCGTCCTGCTTCTGTGCAGACGGCTCCTTCGCCGGGGACATAACCCCAGCCAACGACTCCGCCAGCGAACGTGCGTCGTTCATCCAATCGTCCCGAGACTCACCCTGGAGACGATCAGCCATAGACTCCGGCAAACCAGCTTCACGCGTCGCAGCCTTGCGATACTCCAAGCCCAACTCATTGTTGGCCTTCTCGTACTTCTGCTTCAATCCGTCAAACTCGTCCTTAGACACAAAGCCCTCATACGACTTACGGACCTCATCAGCCGCAGACTGCTTCGCCCGCGCCACACGCTCCTGAATAATCCGGTCAAACTCTTCCTGCGACTTAGGCGGGGTAAAGCTCGACTGGCTATCCTTCTTCTCCGACTCGGTGGACTTATCCTGCTCTGGCATAGAAGATCCCTCAATTCTGTTCTGCCCGTATTATCTGCGCCGTCGCGCACTAACCATGCACCCGCATGTAAACCCCAGAATACAACAAAGTCCCCAAATAGGGATACCGACCCTAAAGTAACCCCGGCGCGCCGGGTGTGGTACAGTTGTGGTTGTCGGTTCGGTACGTACCGACACGTTCCTTTCACGTCGTGGGATTGACCTCTTGGGTATCGCTTTTCACGCATGGGTAATGCTCGTAAGGAAAGGCCCCGCAATTTTTTGTCCACTGCTGCGGGGCCTTTTCTTATGCCTAATTGAACTCGGGCATCTTCGGGTCGTTGAACATGACGGCTTCGTCGGTGACGGGGCCAACGTACATGGACCAGTACTTTTCTCGCTCGTCGAGGGCTTCGGGCGCTTGGTCGTGGACCCATTGCATGAAGTGCTTGTTGATTTCTAGATCGCGGGTAGCCGGTCCGCCTTCGGCTATTAGTTCGTCGAACTCGGCTAGTCCGTCTTCGTAGGTGTCGTGTGTCCATACGGCTGCGGCGCGGGCAATGGTCCACTCGTATTCTTTGGTCCAGTCGGTATCGCCGTAGCCTTTTTCATTCCAGCGTTGCAGGCGGTAGTCCAACTGTTCGCGGTAGAAGTCCTTGCTCATGGACATATCATCGCCGGTCTCTTGCTCCCACAGTTCTGTGTGTGCCAGGTGCATCATGAGGTTGGGGATAGTCAGGCGTAGTTCGTCGCGTTCGGTGGATAGCATGTCTCGCTCCAAGTTGTCTAGGTAGTCTCTATCAAGCTCACCATCATGGTAAGCCCTGCGGAAGATGTTGACTTTCTCCTGCCAGGAAATATCAAAGAACCGGCCCGTGGCGTCCTCCCACAGTTTCTGCGCATGGGTGACCGACGGCGGCAGCTTAACGTCAGGGCCAATCATAGACACCGGCTCCAGGCGGCACTGGCACCCGTCATGTACTTTGGCCGAGCCGCCATGCAGTGTGGTGCCGGCGCTAGAGGTCCACGTGCGGAAGCGAGCGTTGGACTCGTCCCACGCGCCCTTCTCATAGACGACACCTTGGGCAGCGAGCATGACACAGAAGGCGCACGGGTTAGGCCCAAGTGCGCGGACATAGCCCATAGCGTGTGCCGTGGCGGCGGCAGCGACAAAGCCTTGGCCGGCGTCGGCCAGTGTGACGGCAGCGTTAGTCGAGCGCACCCACGACTTGTCTGCCTGCTTCGCCATGCGGATCTTCTTCGTTTCCTCCAAGGCGCCTGGGGTGTCGTCGCCGTTGACACGGGTGAGTTGTTGGATCTCCTGGGCCTTCTTCTCGTAGCCCTTCGGCCCCTTCCACAACATGCGGTTGCGCACGTTATCCTCGTCGAGCGGGTAGGGGTCAGGCATGAGGGTTAGCGGGTCGTCGCCGCTTTCTCCGTCGTAGTGGCCCCAGTCGTCGCCCATGACTTTCTTGACCTCGGCTAAGTCCTGGACTTCGTACTCGTCACCGACTGCATTGGACTGCACAACTTTGACTGCCGCGTTGGGAATCTGTGCAACCCTGCCATTGATCATCACCTTGGATAGGGCTTCCAAGTCGTCGTCGAGCCTAACGTCCATGCCCGACCACACGGCACGCTGCCCACCCATAGGGTTCAGGCGGATCTCCGGAGTATCCACCGCCACGAACTCAATGAAGTAGTCCTGGGCCAGCGCCAGCGACAACTCGCGGAACTCGTTGATAACGTCCACCACAGCGTCCAGCCAGCGCTTCACCAGTGGGGCGGGTACTGTTTCCTTCTTCGCCAACCCCATCCCTTCCCACAGGCCGCGCAGCACCGTGGCAAGGGCGAGGGATAAAAGCCGAGTGCGCCGGTAATACTTCTCCGTGAGTCCGGCGCCAACCTGTGACCTAGCCATCAATATCACTCATTTACAATTCCGTCGCCGTCACCATCACGCTTATCCTTGCGCTTGAGACGGGCAACTGTACGCTTTCCAGCCTTCGCGCCACGCTTCGCGTCCCACGGCTTCGACTGATCCTCATACGACGCCGGCGTCTTAGTGCCGTCAGCCTGGGTTAAATCACCACCCGACTCTTCACCAACCTGCAACGACATATCACTCTGCAACGCCATCGCTTCGGTCTCCAGGTCACGCCGGCGCAATTCCTCATGCAGGCGCTTCCACTCGAGAACATCAGACTGGGACACGCCAGGAATACGACCCCACAGCACCTCCGGCGGCACCTCCAACATCTGCGCCAGCTTGCCGAACGCGTCCGCAGTCTGCGCCAGGGAACGATCCTCAACGTCCTCCCACTGAACAACCGCGTCGAAATTCTCCGCTTCCTCACGGTTGCCCTCAAGGGCTGCGGCCACACGCAACGCACGCGCATGAGCGTCACCCCACACGTCACGACGCTGCTTCAACTTCTCACGCCACGGGCGATACGAATTAGTAATAGCGTCGGCGCCCAGATTGATCATCTCGCCCGTCAACATCGTCATAGGCGTCTGCGACACAGCCGACAAATCCGAACGATCATTTTCCACCGCAGTGATAAACGGCGTCATAGACGTCTCATCAAGCGTGCCGAACTTCGTATCACCTGTTCCCATCAGCACAGAATCATGGCGCAGCGTCATCTTCGCCCGCTCCTTCTGCCCCTCCGTCATACCCTTCGGCGCCACAATGTTCGTCGCATACAAAATCTTCCACGAGTTAAACCGCTGCACCAACAGTCGGTCATTAGTCGTCAAGTCCAGGCGAGCCGCCACATCAACATACGGCTCCACCTCACCAAAGCAATTACCCTCAAGGTCCATCAAGTTCGGATACAACACCACCGGACACACACCCGCAGAATGCTTCACCTCATCAACAACCCGATAGTCACCACCCTCACCCTCCAAGGTGACAATGCGCTCATCGTCAAAGAACTTATACTTACCCGCACGCACCTTACGCAGCGCATACAACGGATACTCATCGCCATACGGGTCGTCATACTCGGCCACCATCTGCTGCGGCGACACCGGGCGCATGACTGCATGATCCTCACCCGGAGTCAACTGCATAAACGCATACCCAAAAGTCACCACCGCAAAATTCAACTGCGACTGACGAGAATCCATATCATTGCGCAACCACGTATCCCACATCGGAGAATCCACACCCTGCTCCGGATCCCGATACCCCGACACCTTCAACGGCTGCGCCGTAGACAAACACACCAGACGCAACCACGGCGTACGAGCCAAGCGAGCCAGCGCCTTCTTCTCACGCTCCGCGTCCCTCGGCACCGGCGGCAACCCCTGGTCAGACTCCACAATCTGCCGGAACTGCTGCAACCGCAACGACTCCGACTCCATACGCCCCACCAGATCATCAATCAACTTCATGTCCATTAGAAAAACCAGCTTTCCTCCGACGTCTCCAAATGGCGCACTTCCTGCCCAATTAGAAACTCAAAATGACTCACACCCAGACTAGCCGCCTTCAACGGCGTCATATCCGCAATGTCCGAATTACGATCAAACACCCACAAATCACCCACCGGCTTAGACATACCAGCCAACACCGCATGATCAAGAACCTTCTGCCCCACATGCACAAACCGGCCAGCCAACACCTTCTCCTTAAAGCCACCATCAGCCTGCGCCACCATACGAGAACCAAAAGGCTTCACCTCAACACCCACCTCATTAAGCGCAGACAACCACTGGCCCGCAGGACCAGACGCGTCCAAGCACACACCCAACACGTCCCACCTATCCACCAGCCGGCGCACAGTCGCCACCACATCAGGCGAGACCTCATCATTGAACACAACCTCCGACTGCAACGAACCATCAGCCGTAGCACCAGTGACCACCACAGAAGCCCGGCGCGCCGCAGACACGTCCAACGACACCACCACACGGTCGTCCACAATCTCCGACGAGACCATGCGAGCCTTGCGCCACTTCGACTCCGGGATCTCCGAGTTAGCCGCGAACATCTCCCACACGCCCAAGTGCTCACGCGCAAAGCCGGCCAAGTTATCCGCAGCCTTCGACGTCTTAAAGCGGCGGTTCAAAAAGTCCCACGACATCAAATAGCCGGCAGACGGATTAGCCTTCGCCCACTCACGAGGATCGCCCGGATCAAAATCGTCCTCGTCAACCGACCACTCCATAAAAGCAAGGTCGTCATTATCCCCATCAAACGCACGCTTACGCAGCGCGGCCAAGTGGTGAGAATACGCAAAGCCCGCAGACGACGCCCACAGTGTCTGCGCATTAGGAACCGCACCCATCGTCGGCTCCATCGCGTCCACCATCTCCATCGTCACAGCAAACGCCTCGTCCATCACCAGGAAGTCACACGAGAAACCACGACCAGAACCACCCGAACGAGCAAGGAACTGAATCATACGCGGCGACGGCTCACCACGTTTCTCCGGCTTCCAATACACACCAGGCTCCGTGTTGCCCGTCTTAATCTGCACCTTCTCCGACAACTCCGGCGAACGGGCAATCACATTCTGCAACTTCGACAAGCCCTCCTTGGCGGACTTAAACTCATGGGCAGTGTGAATAATCTTCTTCTCACGCAGCATAAACATGCCAAACAACTCACGCGCCTGAATGATCTCACCCTTGCCATTCTGGCGCGGGACAATAAGACCAACATCAGGCGCAGCCCAACGGCCATCCTTCTTCATCGTCAGCATGTTCTCCAGGACATAATCCTGCCAAGGAAACAGCGACATGCCCGCAACCTCATGCGTCCACGACACCGCGTCCTCACCAACAGAAGAAAAGAACAAAGGGTGAACATCAATACGCGGCGTCTGCACACCAGTCTCGGGCAACACCAACGCAGACGTCATGATCTACCCAAAATGCCTTTCTTCTCCGCCCACGCGTCCCACTTCGACTCCTGCTTGCCAGCCTGCGGACCCTCCGGCAGCTCCATCAACTTAAGATCCTTTAACACCTGGCGCAGCGCAAGGAACTGCTGGCGAAACTCCGCCAACAACGGGTTAGCAATCGGCGCACCCATCTCGTCCATCTGCACCAACTCGCCCTGGAACTCGCGCGCAAACGTGTCCAAATTGTCGGCAATACGCGCACAATTATGAATCAACGTCATATGCACCGACCCAAGCTCACGATCAAACACAAGCTCATTCCACACATCGCGCCCCGTAACCCCAAGGTCCACGGGCGGCTCCAAGTTCATACCCATACAGACATAATAAGCCGCACCCGGCACAAATAGGAATGGCGCCAGCCCAAAGCCGACGCCACAACGCCCCGCCGACGAGTGGACAAACAAAACTTCCGAGTTGCTGGGAAACGAAAGACGCCGACGAAACGCACCCCCGAACCGGCGCCCAAAAATGTCCGTATTGAGTAGCTAGAAAATAGAAGCCACGCCGGCCCGGAGGTTCAAAAGCGAATACTACCAGTCGCCGTTCGCAAGCCCCGCGAAACCGAAGTGGCGCCCGAGGTCCCTGGGCCAAAAGTTGCCGGGGAGAAAAATGGTAGTTGGCGTGGGCGTCTCCCGTTGTTGCTGGTGGTGGGGTCACCCCCCAGGGTTGTGTTTGCGACGCTGTGACCTGCGGTTTTGTGTTTCGATGTTTCGTGACCTGCATTTTTGTCCGTGTTTGGCCGTGTTTGTCATGTCGGTATGGCGGTGCTGTGACCTGCGGTTTTGTGGGTCCAGGTGACGCTCGGCGCTGTGTGTTTCCAGGCGTCGCCGGCGGCGCTGTGGCCTGCGAGTTTGGCGGTTCCTGGCCGGTTTGGTCGTCTGTTTGGGCATTTTGTGCCTGTTTGGCGTGCCGTAAATTCATTTTTGCAAGTTCACGAGAGCGCAACGAGCACACGCCACCAAGGCGTGCGACACCCGCAAGGGGAGTGCGTTAGCGGCTCGCACTTGTGAAGCTGTATGACAACTGAATAGTGAAACGCGTTAATGGTCAAGCGTGCATGGGCGTCATGCCCGTGCACGTCACCTAGTGGCACGGCGTTAGCCGCGCGACTAGGGACGTGGGCACAAGCACACGCGACACCTACTACCTAAGGAATGACCATGTTGGATATTCTCACTGCCATTAATCACTTTGGACTTGAGACCGTGCTAGTAGCGCTGGAAGAAATTGCCACCGCCTGTAAGGGCGGGGACGACGGCTACGGCGCGCTAGGCACGTTGCTAGGCGATCTGGATATGGCCCGCGCGGTCGTCAATCATTTCGCCAACGTTTGTAAGTAACAATTAATCGCCGTCCCCGTGGGGGCGGCGTTTCCTGGAGAGTTGAGGATTAAGAATGTTTAAGTACGTACTCGCTGGCTTTATGGCACGTGCCAATCTGGATTACGTGGAAGCTGCACATTATGTAGACCTACTGGAAGATCATCGCCGCGATATTGAATTGTTTGCCACGTCGATTAAGGCAGACGATGACGGCGCGGTAATGATTGGCGCGGATCTTGCGGAACTTTTCGCACTAGGCAATACAGACGATGTACTTGCACGTTATGAGTGTGACGCGGAACTAAAGGATCTTTTGCTGGATATTGCGGACGACCTGATTAACGGTTAAAGCGGGGCGGCGCTTATGCGCTGCTTTATGGCCCGCCTGGACATGTCTAGGCGTGCTTTATGGCGGTACAAAAGTACCCCGCACCTACTACCTAAGGAATTGAAATGACTGTCAACTATGTTGAAAAGTACAACATGATCCCCGTGGAAAAGCTGGGGGATCTCATGTCTACGGAAGCGGAAAC
This sequence comes from Corynebacterium sp. UMB0012, assembly GCF_030216265.1. Taxonomy (NCBI): domain Bacteria; kingdom Bacillati; phylum Actinomycetota; class Actinomycetes; order Mycobacteriales; family Corynebacteriaceae; genus Corynebacterium; species Corynebacterium sp. UMB0012. Next base: position 18,470 of record NZ_JASOKQ010000018.1, on the reverse strand, counting down.
GCACACACCGACCCGTGGACGCCCGTATAACTTCTATTCCATGCAGCGCCGTAACTCTGATTTTGGCGAGTACTATTTCTCGAAGAACACGATGAAATTCTTTGGTTCGCGTGTGAACACTATTCTTCGCACGGGCGTGTTTGTTGAGGGTGTTAACCCGCCTTATGCTCCACGTGAATATCGTGTCATGTGGATCAGCCCGTGCGGTTCGGTTACTCGACTCACTGAAGCTGCTTTTTTGACTATGAAAACTGCGGACAAAGTTGCTTTTGCTTTCAGTGACAAGATCGAAAAGTCTGGGATTATGCCGCGCGAGTATATGAGCTGTGCAGTCTAACTAACCTGTGGCGTGCCTGTATGGGCACGCTATCCCGCGTGTGTATGTTCCTGGACATGTACGCGACGGGGTGGCGGTATCGCTACCTGAACTACTACCTAAGGAAATGAAAATGTTTGAACCTGATTTTTTGTGCGAGTCCTGCGCGGGCGTAGTTGAGCATGGCCTGGACACGTTTGCCCACGTGTATGTGGGCGATATGGAATTGTTGGCGCGTGTTGATGAGTACGTTGAGGGCCTGTCTCCGGCGGCGCGTGTGGATTGGGGCGCGCCTGTGGAGTGCATGACGATCGGCGCGGCCTGTACTGCACCCTGTATCGCGTGTGGCGATATGGCAGACGGTCGCCGGTGGCCTGTAACCGTGGATCGTGTTGAGTTTGAAACGCCTGCCGGTATGGTGCGAGTTCCGCGCGTGTGGGCGCGTGAGGGCGGTAAGGCGGTCTATCCGCTACCGGATGACGGGCTGCATGACCTCGTAATCAACGCGGATGATTGGGAGGTTGTGATCCCAATGGTGACGGGCTGGATCACGGCTGGAAAGTATGAGACGTTTGCGGATCGTTTCGCAGACGCGGCGGGGCGTACTACGGATCGGGCGGCGGCGCTGCTAACGGGCTGGGATTGCGCGGTTAGCGTTGCCGATTGGTTGGACGGCGCGCGGCCTGTAGCGGGTGCGGTTGACGCACCTAAGGGTGTGGAGCTGCCTGGACAGCGACACGCGGCGCGGCGTGAGCAACTTACGCACACGATGGATCCGGTTTATGACCACGTGGGCAACGAGAAGCGCGCGGCGCGGCGCGATGAGCCGGTTAGCGTTCCCGTAAAGGGCGTGCATGGCGTAGAAGATGGTGAGCTGGTGGGCATGTTATCCCAGTTTGAGCACCATGTACCCGTTACGTGTGGTTGGCTGCGTATGGATGCGGGGCGGAACACGTGGCACTCGCAACTTAAGGCGACGGGTGGAAAGAAGTTTGCACGCGCGATTAAGAAGTTGATTGCCACGGGCGATTTTGAGCTTAAGGCGCTGGCAACTGTGTAACGGTGGCGCGGCCTGTTGGGGCCGCGTTAGCCCGCGTGTGCATGTCCTGGTGACGTGTACGCGGCGGGTTAGCGAAAGTCGCTAACACTACCTACCGAGAGGAAATATCATGTCTGGTTTCTACATTAACGACGGCGCGGCGGAACTGAATTACGATGACTCGACGCCGGATCACATTGAGGTCACTAACGCGGGTGACGTGCTGGGATACTTCACGATCTCCGAGCTGGAAGAATTTTTGGCGGCTGCTAAGGCGATTAGCCTGGAGGATTAATCACTACCCCCACACCTTGCCCCCGTGCCCGATGTGGGCTATTGTTGCCATATCGGGACACCACCTACTACCTAAGGAATTGAAATGAATTACCCCCAGATCGCACACGATCTACTACGCACCACCGACGGCCTGAATAACCTTGAGGTTGATGATCTCTGCTTGGCACTCGGTGTTGACTTTGAGGTTATCGACAATGACGGGATTGCCCGCCTGGACATCAACGAACGCGAGTACATGATCCTAACCGTGCGTTTCGACCGTACGGACGACGGTGCAGACGCGCTGGACGTGTTCTACACGGTCTATGAGCTGGACGAAAATGACTGCGGCCGCCCTGTCACGGACTGCGCTGGCACCTACGTGACGGGCGCGGATAGCCTAGCCACCGCCCTGTCCAATGTTCACCACTGGGTTAAATAACCCGCGCGCGTGCCTGTATAGGCACGTTGCCCCGCATGTGCATAGGCGCGCCTGTGTACGTGACGGGGTGGCGAAAACGCCACCTAATTCACCTACTACCTAAGGAGTTTCTATGTCTTTGAACCTGTCCCTAAACAATGTCTCTACGTCTACTAAAAGCGCGTACACGTCCCTGTGGGAAATTGCCGAGACGATGAACGGTGTTGAGGTTGCCCTGTTCGCAGACCAGATGGGCCTGTCCGTTGAACAAAAGCTATCCGTGCTGGAGCGCTGGAGTGAGCACGATCCGGACTCGGAGGTTACCTACACCAACGGGCAGGTTGAGTTTGCCGAAATTGGCAACCCCGCTTTTGCGACTGTCACCTATTCCATGCCGACTACCTCGGAGCCGCTGGCGATCGCGTTTGAGGAAGAATATCTGTCTGTCCTGGACTCGGATGATGATGGTCAATCGGTTGAGGTGTACGTGATTGCCTATCCCGACGGTGTTGGCCCCGTGTGGTCGCGTAACTACACATGGCGCGAAGATGATTGTGACCTGTTGACGGGCGCGATTGAGGGTGCGGGGTTTGCCCTTAATGGTTCCGTGGCTGCTTTTGATTGCACTATCCGCGTTGACGATCGCACTTAGTCGCTAGGTTGGTGCCTGTTTAGGCACCTCCGCTAGTGGTTGAGACGTTCAACCATGTAACCCATTTTTCTACCTGAAAGAAAACATAATGTTGTTTGATATGAGGGGCGAGACTGTCCCTAAGGCTGCTGCCATTTCGATGGTTAATCGCACCTTGAAAGACGACGGCCATTCCCCTAGCGCGCGCGAGTGTGTAGAAATTGTGGACTGCCTGGCCGCTGCTAAGGGGAATGACCGCGTGTTGAACTTCACGGCGCTGGAGTTCTGGACGGTTGCAGATCGTATCCTCTACCCGCGTACGTGCGAGTGCGAGAGTGCGAGTGAGCGTGCGGACGATACCGTGCCAGCGGAAGCGTATGCCGTGGACTTTCCGGGCGTGATTGTGCGAGACGATGACGGTGACTATTGGAAGTCAAACGGCGTTGAGTGGAGCTTGTCTTTGTCGCTTGATGAAGTTGAGCGCGGCGTGACCCACTCGGAGGTTAGGCGCTTGTCGCTACTGTTCGCCCCCTATGTGCGTGTTGAGCGCCTGGACTCGGAGGGCGATGAGGATCGCGCGGGCGCGGGTGAGGATCACCTGTCGGAGGGCGATGATCCTGTCCTGTTCAACTTGTGCCGCATGATTGACGTCCTCCAGCGGGTGCTCGGCGTTAATGATGTTTCCGCCCGTGACCTGTTCGGTGGTTTGTCTGCAATTGACTTAGCTAAGTTCGCGTTGCCTGATGGTGCTTGGGATGAGTACCTGGCGACTAAGGCGGAGCGTTAGGCATGGCGGAACTTGATCCTGTTTACGATGAGGACGGCGTGTGCCTATATAGGGGCGATTGTGCGGAAGTGCTGCCGTTGTTGCCAAGCGGGCATGGTGTGGTGATTACTGATCCGCCTTTTTCGGAGCGCACCCACAAAAACGCGCGGTCTGGCAATAAAAAGTCTGTTAGTTCCCGTACCTCTAGCCCTATCAACTTTCGTCACGTTGACGATTGGGAGTTGACGCCTATTCTTTCCGCGTGCGCGCGCGTGTCTAAGTCGTGGGTTGTTGCCAACCTGGACTACTCGATGGCGGTTGCGTATGAGCATGAGCCGCCTAAGGGGCTGCGAGTTATGCGCGTGGGCGCGTGGGTAAAGACTAATCCCATGCCACAGTTGACGGGCGATAGGCCGGCGCAGGGTTGGGAAGCTATTGCGTATTTCCATAAGCCGGGCCGCGCGTCGTGGAATGGTGGCGGTCATGCTGGGAATTTTTACCTGCCGTCGGCGCGGTTGACGGAGCACCCCACCGAGAAGCCTATGCCGATGGTTCGCCAGTTCATTGAATGGTTTACCGAGCCGGGCGATGTGGTGATTGATCCGTTTGCCGGTTCGGGAACGACGTTGTTGGCGGCGCGCGAGTTGGGCAGGCGTGCGATTGGGATTGAGAAAGATCCAAGCTATTGCAACCTGATCCAACTGCGGTTGGCGCAGGGAGTGCTGCCGCTGTGAGGGTTGGAAGCATGTTCACGGGTATGGGTGGCCTGGACTTAGCGGTTCAGACTGTCTTTCCCGATGCGGTAGTTGCTTGGCATGTGGAGATTGATCCGGCGGCGTGTGCTCTGCTGGAGTATCGCTATCCGGGTGTGCCTAATCTTGGTGATATTACACAGTTGGATATGTCGTCCCTGGACGGGGTTGATGTGTTGACTGCGGGCTATCCTTGCCAGCCTTTTAGCACCGCCGGTAGGCGGGCGGGAGTAGAAGATGAGCGACACCTATGGCCTGTCGTCTTTGACGCCATTCGCACGTTACGACCGCAATTCACATTCGTTGAGAATGTGCGCGGCCACCTTGCCTTGGGGTTCGATGAAGTACTCCGGGACTGTGCCAGCGCGGGGCTTGATGTGCGATGGGCGGTTGTACGAGCTGCCGATGTTGGGGCACCGCACCACCGACCGCGATTGTTTGCCGTTATTGCCGACTCCTTTGAGTTCGGATTGGAAGCGCGGGAATCACGCGGGGAGCTTGCGGCGTCGTTCGCCCGAGTTGCCGGTGGTGGACGCCCATTTTCCTGTGATCGGTTCGGATGGGGTGAGTCGCTACGTGGACGTAGACGATCTGTCGTTGCCGAGCAGTTCGGGCGATATGCCGACGCTATTTTGAGGTGGGAGGAAACGATGGGGTGTGCTCCTGTCCCTGTGGTGTCGGGCGCGCGTGGTGAGCGTGTGATGAATGTGGAGCTGCCGGAGTGGATGATGGGTCTGCCGCGTGGCTTTGTTTCGGGGGTTCCTGGCCTGTCTAGGAAAGATATTTTGAAAATTTTGGGCAATGGTGTTTGCCCTTTGCAGGGCGCTTTTGCTTTGGAACAGTTGTTTGGAGTTGTGGATTAAATGGAATTTTTGGATCTTATGATTTTTGTGCTGGTTGTTGGTGCGTTTGTTGTTGGGTTTCCGGTGTTGTTGCTGGCACAAACGGTTATTGCTTTTGGTTGGGGTGCCATTCCACTGATCGCGATGTCGGTTGGCGCGGGTGTATTTATCTGGCACGTTCTGCGACGTGTCGAACGCACCTGCTAATATATTTTCGTCACTTCTACTGGAAGGTTTTACTACCCTATGAGCTTTGAGTTCCGCACCTACGAGCAGATCCACTACCGCGTGGAGACGTCCCAGTTGTCCTCCTACACGCACGACATGCTGTTCTGGCCCGCTAACGGGTCAATTCAGAACGCGCACGTGCATAGCGTAGTAGAGACGTCGGACACGCGAGCGTGGCTTGCTGCGGACTCCTACGCGGCGTTTATGCACGATGAGATCCTGGACTGGTGCGAGTCGGATCGCCGCGCCGTACAGTCTGCCGATCTCCAGCTACAACGTGACCTGTATTGCGCGTAGGCGCGTGTACGCACGCGTATAAGCCCCCACCTAGTAGTTTCGGCTACCGGGTGGGGGCTTTTGTCGTTTTTACAGCCACTGGCGTGACCATGTGCGGGTAAATTCTTCCGCTTCGTCCTGGCGGGCGCGCCAATCGGCCATTGACATGTTCTGCCTGGAGGAATTGCACTTTAAGTGCGTGGACTGGAGCCAATCGGGGTCTTCGAGCCTTGGATCGTCGTCGTCCATTTCGGAGCGCGGAATGATGTGGTCTGCGCTGAAACTCATGGGGTCTGGGAATTTTAGATCCATGTCGATTGCTTCGCCGCATAGTTCGCACACCTGGGAGCGCTTTTTGACTGCTTCCACTGCCCTGCGCCAGCGCCTACCCGCGCGGCCTGACCTGACGGCCATTAGATACCTCCTATACGCGTGCGTACGCGCCTGTGTGGGCGCGTGTGCCTACGCGCGATAGTTTATCCCTGTTTGGGGTCGCTGGCGTCAATGGTGAGCCACATGCGGGCGGTTGTGGTCTTGTTGGCGGGGTGGATCTTGGGCATGGCTTCGGTGACGTACTCGGGCGTGTCGTCTGGCACTACTCCGGCGGTTACTAGCCCGTCTACGAGTGGCTTTTGTGTGGCGATGAGGTTGGACGGGTCGCGGCGCCTGTTGTCGCGCGGAACGTAGTGCAGTTGCACGTTGATGTGCTTGTAGGCGGGTATGCGTTGTGAGCGCGCGAGAAAGTAGGCTGAGCTGCGCACATTCTTGGTGAGCTTCGCTTTTTTAGCCCAATGTAGGCGCTGGTTCATGTTGAGCGGCGGCTTTTGGTAGGGCAGGTTGAGTGTCCACCTGGTCTTGCTGTCGCGGTACATTAGGCAACCTCCTGGTCGCCTGTGCGCCTGTAGTGGGTGGGTAGCACGGGCGCGGAACCTAACATGCACTTAAATGTGGCTTCTTCGATACGCGCTAGGCTCATGGTTTCTCGTTCGAGCCGTGGTGTGAGCATGACGGCTCGGATTCCGATGAGTTCGTGGGTGTTGTGTCGCGCGTGCGGGCGTAGGCAGATGAGGTGTGCGCCGTTGAGTCCGTGTTGGCGTGTCCATTCTTTTGCGTCTTGGATTGTGGCCCCGGCGACGATGATTTCATGCGGGTGGAACGCTTCGGGGTAGGCGTTGCGGGTGAACTTTATGCCGGTTGTTGTGTTCATATAGGCACATTGGCCCCTGCTATTCGCCATCATGGTCTCCTGTGTAGTTGGTGAGGTAGTTGTGCTTGGTGGTTTCGAGGATTCCGGCGATGGTCACGGCTTCCTGGTCGCCGGTGATCCGGTAGGCGGTGACCAGTTCACCACTGGGGGTTAGCCCGTATCGGATGATGATTTCGTCGGTGTAGATTCCTCGCAGGTCGTGGGCTTCGCCTGGCTCGGCGTCGATGTAGTAGCAACCGTTGCCGCCTTGCGCCACAACGACTTGCTTGTGTAGCTCGGCGGTGTAGGCGATCATGGTGCCGAGGTCGCGGTATCGGCTCGTGCGTGCGTACGCGCGTAAGCCCCACCCGCCGACGATTACGGCGATGGTGAAGCAGGTGAAGATGGCGGCGTCTAGTATGTTGTCGCCGGTTGGTTCGCGTACCGCCTGGAGCACGTTGGCGAACAGCCCGATGAGGATAAACACGTCGATTGCTACGCCGCCCCAGTTGGTGTGCTCGCGGTAGCTGCCCCAGATGTCTTTGATGATGTCCATGCTTAGTCCTGGTGGTTGATTGCGGATAGTAGGGCTGCGGCAAGGTCGTGGGCTTGGCTGGTGGTCATGGCGTAGCTTCCACCTTCTCCGTGGATTAGCCATATGGTTCTTCCCATTACGGATACCCAGCTTCGGGAGTAGTCGTCTGCTCCGTCTCGTAGTGCCCATGCGGGCTGGTGTACGTCCTTGGGTGGGCGCGGGTATGGGATCATTCGCTCGGGTGCGAGTAGGCCGGCTTGTTGGAGGGCTTCTACTGCGTTGACGGCGACTTCGGTTGGGAGTTCTGATTCGCGGGCGGCTTCCGTGATGAGGTTCGCGGCCTTGTTTCGGTTGGTCATGCTTCCTCCCATTCGCTTACGAAGCGGCGTTGTAAGACGTACACTCCGCTCATACCTTGGTAGTGACTTAGGAATTTGGCGCACTCCCATTCCCCTGCTGGTGGTGTTCCGTCTGGGTTCCATGCGCGAGCTAGGTCGGGGCGTAGTGCGCAATCGTCGAGCCGCTCGTAGTTGGTGCCGTAGCGTGGGTCAAAGATGACTGCGCCGTACTTGATTTCTCCAGTGCTTTCGAAGTCGCCCATGTAGGCCACGGGGTGCGGTTTATGTGGCACGTCTACCCACATGCCCACGTAATCGGCACGGTCGTGGGGTGCGAGGTCTGCAAGGGTCTTAGTCATTGGTGTCCTCTCCCACTGGCACTGGCTGGCTGTAGGCACGTGCCACAATCTGCACCTGCTCGCCTGGGTACTTTTCGGCGGCCATGTGTTCTGCGGTGTCGGGTCGCATGTACCAGCGGGCACGGCGGGTCGATTCCCATAGTCCAGATGGCCCTACGAATAGCCACTTGCCGAGTAGTGGGCGCCAGACTTGGGCGGCGTACTTATATCGCATACCTGATACCTCCTTTAGCGCTGCGACGGCAATGTCCTGGGGTACGCGCCCACCGATTTCCACTCGGTCGAGTTGCTTTCGCGCTTCCAGCGATATCATGCGTAGGCCCTCGTTCTGGTCAAGTTGTGTTGCTTGGTCGGTCATTGTTGTTCTCCTTGCTGATTTCGTCTAGGTAGTGGATTGCGTCTTCCCTGCGTATGAATCGCTTTTGGGGGACGCCGTTCATGTAGACGCACCACTCGTAGGGGGTTGTTTCGCCGTGGGTGAGTGCCCACTGCGTTTCATTGTGCCCATTTCGGCACAAACTGTCAAGTCCTGGCATAACGTGGCATGGCATGGCTATGCCGTGTCCTCCTTTTCTGCGTTTTTGGCTTGGGTGGCGAGTCGGCGGGTTTCTTCTTCAACTTCGTCCCAGCTCCAGACGTGGCCGGTGAAGCGAGATGGATACCTGTGTGGGGCGTCGGGGTGTTGGCCGTCGCCGAGATGGCCGGTGTCGAATCCGATGGTGTTGCCTTCGTGGTAGGTGATTCCACCGTGAACGTCGATGTCGGGGTGGACTTCCAGTGAGTCTGGGCAGTCCAGCCACGGGTGCCCGTCTGGGAGGGCGATGTAGCCGTTGATGGTCATTGGCCCCATGATCACTGCGCATTGGTATCCGTGGTGGGTAAATCGGCGGGTGTCATGGCTAGGTGGGAGGTTTAGTTTATTTGCGGTCATTGGTGTTCTCCTTGGGGAAGATGATGGGCGATACGGGGTTGAGGGCTTCGCGGGCCATGCGCATGACTTCCTGCATTTCTGCGTCGGCGTCTGGCTTTGTGCGGCGCTGGATTACCTCGTGCCATGCGCGCAGGTTGCCGGTGACTACCATGCGGGTCTCTACCGCGTTAGGTAGCAGGGCGCGGGCTGCTTCGTTGCGCTCTTTCTTTGAGTGGTGAGCGAGGGTGGCCTGTGCGTCCTTGTAGTCGATGATGTTTTCATCTACGCGCCAAAGGAATTTTTCTTTCGAGCCTTCATCGAGGTAACGCATGGCTGGCGGCATGACTACATTCGCGTCGTTGGCGTTGATGAAACGCTGCGACTCTACACTGAAACTCAAGTGCCGGTGGCGGGTGAGTTCGGTGAGGAAAGCACGGGATACGCCGGTGAAATACAACGTTGCGCTGGCGTGCTCGGCAATACTCCAGTGCCCCTGGTCGCCTAGGGTACGGCGGAGGTAGTCCGCGTCGTCATAGGTCTTACTGTTCGGGCGGTGGAAGCTGCGGTAACAGTTCCGTCCGGCCATCGTGAGTAGGGTTTCCGCGTCGGTGGAAGCGTCCTGGATACTCATGTACTCGCTGATTGCTTTCTCATCAATCTTGGTGTGTGCGAGTAGGTGTACTTGCGGGGTGACAATGTTGGTCATGGTGTGTCCTTTCGGTGGTTGGTGTTTAGCGGTCTGCCCATAGGTCGTAGGCGCGGTCTTTCCAAGAGTCATCTTCGAGTTCTTCGAGTTCGTCTGGGCCTGGCTCGTTGGTGTCGTCGTGCGGCCATGCGTAGATCATTTCTTCTCCTGTCGTTGATTGTTCTGTGTGCCGTTTTGCGGCGTTGAATTTACCCCTCGGGCATGTGTGTCCACTTAGGCACGTTTAGTTCGTTAGCGGCGCCGCTGGCCGTCGATTTGAGCGTCTTTCTTACTATCGTCCGGCCCACTTTCAAGCGCCCGGTCAACCCTGTTCGCTTCGAGTGAGCGCTTCATGCGGGAAAAGAACTCCGCTGGCGGCAACTCCACCTCCGGCTCCTGGTCCTGCGCCCGACGCCAACCGTCACGCGCAACCTCCAGATAGTTCACACCTGACGGGTCAATCGAGGTGTCGATACCCGTCCAATACGGCGGCGGCACCACCTTGTCCAACGCAAACTCCGAACCATAGATCTTCTTCGCACGCTGCACACGCGCATTCCACCGCCATGCTTCCAGCGGCCACCGCTTAGACGAGTCCACTTCCCAGCGTTTCACCACGTCACGGGCTGCACTGACAATCTCACGAGGTGTCGCCATACGGTCGCCCGCGTGGTAAGCCGCCCACAGCTTCACGGCGTCACGCCACACCTCCGGCGGCACGTTGATCTCGCCAAGAATGTCCGCCCACACCTGCACCACAATGTCCTCCGGCTTGGGGAATTGCGCTGGTGCTGCTGCGGAACCGTAGGCGATTACCTGACTGGCTATCTGCACTGCTTCCTGGTGGTTCATAGTGTCTCCTAAAAGGGCGGGATTATGTCGTCTGGGCTGGTGGCGTTGCGGTTCGCTTCGAGTATCTGGCGTTGCCGGTCACTGTCACGCTGCGCCTGCTGGCTTAGGCGTTGCCCGATTTCGAGGTACTGCTGCGCTTTGGACGGTGGCTGCGTTTGCTGCGGTGTGGTTTCCTCGTCTGCCCAACCCTCGGCGTTGAGCCACGACGCGGGGTAAGGGATCTTCGTCGAGTCCCGGCCTTCGAGTTGCCACGAACGCTTCGCCCGCGCTAGACCCTCGGTCAACTCCTGGACGGTGGCACCATTCTTGCGCGCCTTAGCAAACGCCTTCTCCGCCTGCTTGCGTGAGCGCTTACGCGGATAGTCCGCGTACCACTCCGCAAACTCATCGGCGTATGCGCTTTGAGCGCTGCGCTCTTTCTTTCCTTTTGTAGAGTTTTCTTTCTTTCTTAAGGTCGGGTCGGGTCGGGTCGGGTCGGGGGCAAGGGACAGACCTAGGGAGTCCCTTGGGTTGTCCCTGGGGTTGTCCCCACTCGTGTCCCTTGGGGACATTTCGTCAAACCTGCTTGTTGTAGCGTTATCACTTGTTTGATTAGTTCTCTGTTTGCGTTTCTTTTGTCGTTCGATTTCGCGTTTTTCGTAGATCTGTTCACGCGAGGGTTGCATGTCAAACCAATCATGGAATGCATAGCATTTAGCACCAGAATCGCCCTTGCATTCAGACCACAATCCGTTCTTAATTAACGCTTTAATCTGCGCCGGGGTGCCGCCGAGGGCGCGGACACGCTTAGCTGAAATCACGCCATCGGTGAGGTGCTTTGCGCACCAAACTCCACACGTTAGCCAAAGACCACGAGCCGCCATTGAAAGATTCTCTACTTTTGGATGGTCGTAGAAACTATCGTCAACTTTGAACCACGGCATTTCTTACACCTCCTTGATTAGTGGTATTGCTGCGCCTACGCGCGCGGGTTCTGCGTATGGGTATCCGGGTAGGTATTTCCAGCCCGCTCTGAGGGCGTTGGCTACGTCCTCTGGGCGGAAGGTTTTAACGTCGGGGTACTGCACGGGAATCTCTACGCTTTCCGTTGAGCACTACCTGGTCGTCGAGGGCGCCTAGGGTGTCGAACACTGCTCGCACGATGGTGCCTTCCGGCCAGTTTTCGGCCAGCCGGCGCGCGTCTGACGGGCGTACGGGCGCGTAGACACCCGGCGTGTAGCGCTTGCTGTTAGACACCTGTTCCCTCCTTGCTGGTAATGACGTTGATGGTGTCGGCTCGGGCTTCTTCGATTGCCATTCGGATCTGCCATTGGACTTGTTCGAGGTGCAGGACTTTCGACCTAACGCTTACAAGTAGGACACTGTTGACGATGGCGATAGCGAGGATTGCTATGGCGATTAGTGTGACTAACATGCTGTTAACTCCCTGGTCATTGCCCGTCGTGCTACGGATATGTTGGATTTCACGGTGTGTTCTACTACGCCGTATTGGCGGGCGAGTTCTTGGATTGCCGCTTCGTGTGGCATGAATTGAATGAAGTGGTCGTATTCTTCGAGGTATTCCATTGCTCGCTTTTCACGGGCGCTCATGCTTATTCCTTCCACCCAAATGCGATGATTGTTGCTTCTTCCCCAGTCGTTGATGAGCGGTAGTCCTGTTCGCCCATAATTTCGAGCTGCCGATCCTGCTTTGCAAACTCCAGAAGATCGCTCTTCCTGTAGTTCCGCACTAGCATGTCGGCTGCTTCGTATGCGTGCTTCCAGTCTGGGGTGTTGATGAAGATGTGGGTGCCGCAGGCTACGTACCAGCGTTTCCACAGTCTTGATTTGTAGACACTGATGAGGTTCATGGGCGCTCCTTAGAACGGTGGCTCGTCGTTGTTTGCGGGTGGTTGTGCGGGCGCGCTGTTCCACGGGTCGTAGGACTGCTGCTGCCCCTGGCCCTGCTGCTGTGGCTGCTGCTGGCCTTGCCCAAACCCGCCCTGCGGCTGGTGCTGCTGGTACTGCTGCCCTTGCTGCTGGCCCTGTCCCTGCTGCTGGTTCGGCCACCCACTGTTCTCGTTGCGGAACACGCGCATACCGTAGGCGTCTAGGCGAACCTTCATGCGCTGCTGCCCCTCGTACTCTTCCAGCTCCGTGTATAGCTGGCCGGCGGCTTTCACACGGTCGCCCTTCTTCGGGATCGTGATGTCTGCTGGCACGTCCCAGTAGGCCACGTCAAAGAAGATTGAGCGCACATCTTCCCACGTGCCGTCCTCTAGCTTGCGGGACTTGTTCTGTGCCACGGTCACGAACAGGTAGCGGCGTCCGTCCTTGCTGGTGCCTGCTACGGCGTCTCGGGTGGCGTTTCCGTTGATGATGATTTCTGGCAGTGCCATTACTGTTCGTCTCCGATCTTTGCTACGTGGTATCCAATGCGCATGTTCTTGGCGACTTCATTGAAAGCGGTTTCGAGTTCTTGCTGCTTTCCTTCGTCTACGCCGCGCGCATACAGCACTTCACCTAGCGCCATGCTCAATGCGGTGGTGAGGTCTACCTTGTCGAAATTCTCCGGGTGGTCTGGCCGCACCACAATGTTCGGCACAAGCATGGGCACGGGCGCGCCTTCTGGGGTGCGGATTACGTTGATAGCCACCATTGCCATGAGTGGTTCTGGCATGTCCTCTTGGTCTGCGTGTGCGTTGAGGTACTCAATCATTACTGCTGCTCCTTAAGTGCTAGTGCTCGTTCGGTGATCTTCTCCTGGAGGACTTTCGCACCCGCGAGTTGTGCGACGTCTCGGTACGCCTGCTGCAATTCGGACACGCTGGTTTCCTGCATGAGGTCGTCGAGTAGCTCCTGCTCTTCCTTGGTGAGTCCGTTGGTTCCTTGCTGCTCAATGGCTGCTGGCTGCTCTTCTACAACCACGGCGTCTTGCAGGCCACCTTTGGGTTTCTCGATGGAAGGCTGCTCGTCCTGCTCGTCCTGGCGGCTCATAGCTGCCACTTCCGATTCCTCATAGGTGTTGCCCATCTCGTCCGGGAAGGCTTGGCGCCACGCCAGCGATTCGGCAGTCTTGCCCAGCATGTACGACGGCTTCGACGCCCACAGCGCCATCGGGCTTCCGTCGTTGAAGGTCTGCGCAAACTCGTCCCACATGGCGGTTTGTACGAACGGTTCACCATCGCGGTACACGGTCACCTGTGCTGCGAGTGGCATACCGTCACGCTTGAAGGACCACAGTTCGCGCCACTGTCCGTCCTCGCCCGCGAACTTCCACGGCGACACCTTGATAGATAGACCCTTCGAGTCTGCGATCTTTCGTGCGGACTTGCGGTAGCCGGCGATACCCACCTGGATCGTGTAGGTCTTGCCGCCCTTCTTGGACTTGCGCTCAATCAGCACAATGTCTTTCTTAAGGCGCGGGTCGAGCTGCATGGCCTGCGCGGTAGTAAAGAACGCTTCGAGGTGGGCGATGGGGATATGCGAGTAGCCCATCTGCTCAATGATTGCCTGCTCCTTTTCGGAGAAGTCAGATAGTTGGCGTGGCATTACTGCTCCTTTAGCTGCGCTAGTTTGTGTTCAATTGCTTTCGGGGTGCGGCCCATTCGTTCCGCGATTTCGCGGGCGGATAGTTCGCTTTGCACGTACTGTTCCAGGGCGGTCCAGTCACGCTCGGACCAGTGCTTGCGCTTGCGGTCTGCCACTTCTGGTTCGGCGTACTCAAATAGGGACACTGGCACGTGCGCTTCCCTTGGTGGGATTGCGATCTCGGCTGCTGCCGGTTTGTTTTCAGTCACGTCGAGGGACATGCCGAACGCTTCCACTACGTCGATTAGTTCGGTGACGGGCCAGCCTTCGCCTACTGCTTTGTCGATGATTGGGTGCATGTTACTTCAACCATTCCTTCCTTTTGAACGTGAACTTTGAGTCGCCTAGGGCGGCTTCGTACACGTCCGGGTATTTCTTTCGGAGCTTGTTGGTGTCCAACTTTTCGCTGGTCACGTCCGGGTCTCCGAGGTGCTGCTTCATGTCCTTGGGTACGCGGGACACTGCGAACCGTGGGGCGGTACGGGCGGCTACTACCCTGCCGTCGTACTCGCTTTTCGGCGCTTGCCCCATACGCTCGGTGACCATGTTCTCCCACTCGAGGGCGCGGTCTTCTGCGGCTTTCAGGTCCTTCCACGCGTCGAGTAGTCCGTCCATCATGTCCTGGTCGAGCTGCACTGCCGGCTGCGTATCGTCCACGGGGTTGAGGGCTGCGAGGATTTCCTTCGCGTGCTCGGAGTCGCCTGCCGCTGGCGGGAAGTCCAACTCGATGAGGTTGTAGAACTTCTCGGCGTCTTTGCAGATACCGTCATACAAGCCCTGGTCAAACTCAATCTTGTGGATTACTGGTTCGCCATACACGGGCACTTCCACGAGGTCTGCCTGGTGGATACCAGATACACCCATCTGGAATTGGACTTGGACTAGCCACTTGTCTTCCACGCCGCGCGGCACTCGAGGTCGCTTGACCTCAATGATTCGCTTGGCTCGCCCGCGCACTGCACGGCGGTCTAGGGTTACGAGGTTCGGGAATGGTAGCGACTCGTCGGTGTAGGCGACTTCGCCTTTCGAGGTGCGCCAGCCAGGGTTCTTCCGCTTCCACACGTTGACCGCGTAGTCTTCCGCGTCGTGCGCGTCGTCGAACATGGCTTGGGTGGCGGCGTCAATGGTGCGCTCCCACTTGCCTGCCATTTCCATGAACTGTTCGTAGGCGGATACGTAGCCGATTCCCAGGTAGTCGCCGGTGGACTTGTTGGTGATCATGGGCGCAACCTTGGACGCGGTGACCATGCGCTTCCACTCGTCAGTGCCGGGCGCCGGCGGGTTCTTTACTACTGCCACTACTGTTCCTTTTCGACTGGCTGGTCAATTGCTTCTACTTCCTCACGCTTGAGTAGCGGGGTTCGTGGCCGCTTGGGGAAGTGGTACTTGGTGAGGGTGCCGTCTGCGAGTCGCCGGCGTACCGTGCGGGTGGATACGTCTAGGCGCTTGGCGGCTTCCTCCACGGTGAGGTAATCGTCATTCATTTTGTAACTCCAGTATTGACTTGGCTTCTCCGTCTTTCTTGTACGTGACATGCACGGATAGTTCGGGGTGTAGGTTCTTGGCTTTGCGGGCGATGTCTACCGCTTGGCCGAGAAACTTGTCTTCTGCGAGGGGGCTTAGCCCGTCTTTGGTGAGTACGTACGCTCCAAAATGTTTGTCTCTCATAGCACTCCGAACGGCGCGATGATTAGCCCTGCGCCTGTGATTGCAGATAGAAGTCCGATGGTTGTGAAAGTGGCGGCGTTGAGGAAGGTGCGTGGCCTGGACATGCCCGCCATTAGGCAGGCGACGGCAACGGCGATGGCGAGTAGGCCGAGTGCTACCACAACAATGTCTGCGAGGATTGTTGCCACGGTTAGCTCCCTGTGGATCCGAATCCGCCGGCTCCGCGTTCCGTGTCGTCGAGGTCGTCTACCAGTTCTGGGGTGACTGCAATGTAGGGCTGCACGATGAGCTGCGCGATACGGTCGCCACGGTTCAAGTTGATCCGGTGGGAGGAATTGTTCTTGAGTACCACGGCAATTTCGCCACGGTAGCCCTCGTCTACTACGCCGCCGAGGACGTCGATACCACGGGCGGCTAGGCTGGATCGTCCCTCGATCTTTCCGTAGGTGCTTACTGGTAGCTGGATAGAGATGCCGAGGTCAACCTTTACTACCCCGTCTGCTGGCAGGGCAATGTCCACTGGCGCGTAGAGGTCTAGGCCGGCGTCGGTGTCATGGCCGCGCGTTGGCAGGAAGCCGTGCTTGTTGAGCTTAACCTTCATTGTTGTCCTCCTGGTTGTTGTTCTCGGCGTCTGCTTCTTCATAGCTGGCGCGCGAGTTGACGATTTCGCCAGCCATCTTCACTGCGGAGCTAATGTCCTGGAAGGCGATGTCTACGGTGTTGGCGGCGACTGGCACGGACGCCTGCGTGGAAATGATCATCATGTTTCGGCGGGCGAGCTTGATGGCTTTGAATAGGCCGGCGAGTACTTCCTGCGGGTTGGTGTTCATTTCCTTGGGCAGTTCGTCGACGTAGGCGGCTTCGATGTCTTCGCCGGTGATGTTGTCCCAAGTGTTGTCGTTCATGTTCAACCTTTCTATATGGGCACGTTAGCGTCGTTCGAGGGTTCGCCTGGAGGGTGGTAGCCCTTCGAGTTCTAGGCGTTCGATTTCTTCTGGCTGGATCCGCCAGGGGGCGCGTGCCACGTTTCGGGGCAGCGCTTTTACTAGCCCTATGCTGCACCAATAGGCGACGTCGGTTGGACTGACGTTGAAGTGGTCGCCTACTTCTTTGGTGTTTAGGTAGTTAGTCACTGCTGTCCTTTCGGTAGTGCGGTGTTTTCCGCCGCAATTCATTGTGCCTAAATGGGCACACAATGTCAACTGGTGGCATAAAGTGGCACCGTATGGCTATAATTGCGGTATGAGCAGTGGACCAAGAAAGACACCCGACAAAGTATCCCGCGAAGTCGCTTCCCTACTACGCGAACACCTAGCCCGCCGGCGCATGTCCCAACGGCAAGTAGCTCGCCTAGCAGAAATATCCCCCAGCCAAACCAGCCGATACCTACGCGGAGAATCCAGCCCCAACCTCCACGAATACGTAGTGATCTGCGACGCCATCGGCGTACACCCAGACACCCTGCTATCCCAAGCAATCCACAACATCCGCTGGCGCGAACAATACGCCAAAGACGACGAGTACGCCGTACCAATCGAAGGCCAAGTCCGATACAACCTCGACCCCAGGAACTTCCCACCCCAGGAAAGCTAGACATAAAAAGGGCCGGCGCCCCCACGTAAGGAACACCGGCACCTATCTACCTAAGGAAACACAGCTTGGAGACTGCGTAACCCACCAATGAGCATATCAGCATACACACTAAAAGACGGAACCACCCGCTACCGCGTACGCTTCACCAAACCCGACGGCACACGCACCGACGAGCGCGGCTTCAAGACCAAAGCCCAAGCCAGCAAACGCGAAGCAGAACTCAAACTCGGCGCCGCACCAAAGGCCAACGAAGATCCGCTACGCACATTCAAGCCGCGACTCGAGAAACGCCTAAGCCGCCGCACCCCAGGCACCCAAGACGTCTACCTCAAAGCACTCGCCAACCACATCATACCCGCGTGGGGACACAGGCGCGCCAGCACCATCACGCGGCAGGAAGTCCAATCCTGGATAGACAACGAAGGCTACGGTCGCTCGGTAGCCACGAGGAACCTAAGCCTACTCAAGCAGCTACTCGACTGCGCCGGCGTAGACAAAGCAGACAACCCCGTCTCCTACATCGACAAACCCGAACGCGCACGACGCGAGAAACTCTACCTCTCGTTCGACCAACTCGAGACCCTCGCCAGCGCCACACGCACGCGGCAGCATGAGATCCTCATATACCTACTTGGAACCTCCGGCCCCAGGTGGGGCGAAGCCGCCGGCTTAAGGATCAAAGACCTCTCGCCCAACGACAACACCCTGCACATCTGGCAGTCCGCCAGCGTCGTCCGCAATGAGGTGGTTCTCGGCAGGCCGAAGAACGGCAAGGACAGGTGGATCTCAATCCCCACGTTCGTCAAAGACATGCTCCGGGAACTCACGCGCGGGCGCGCGCAGAACGCCCCACTATTCCTATCGCATGACGGCGGCTACCTTAGGCGCCCCAAAGGCCGGTCATGGTACGACGGCGCGAAGAAACGAGCCAATGATATAGACCAGAACATTCCGACACAGTTACGTATCCACGACCTGCGGCACACGGCTGCGTCTCTCATGGTGTCCAATGGTGCGAACATTAAAGTGGTGCAGCACCAGCTCGGCCACGCGACGGCGACGGAAACGCTAGACCGCTACTCGGACTTGTTCCGCGAAGACCTTAGCTCGGCTACTGCCGCGTTCGATAGCCTTTTCAGTGGTGGGCAAGATGTGGGCACGGACCATTTTGGTAGGGCTGTTTAGGCAGGTCAGGCCACACTCCGGTTAAACTCCTGTTATCCCGAC
>NZ_JASOKQ010000017.1:0-53175 GCF_030216265.1 Corynebacterium sp. UMB0012 | reverse complement strand
TATGGAAAAGCCCCTGCTCGCCAGCTAAACTTGCTGGTCAGAGCAGGGGCTTGCCCGTATCTGTCGGGATAACAGGATTTGAACCTGCGACCTCTTCGTCCCGAACGAAGCGCGCTACCAACCTGCGCCATATCCCGGCGTTCCGCCTTGAAAAGCGGTACCTGGACACTTTAACGCAAGCTGAGCGCAATCAACAAAACGGCAGGTGGCTGGGTTTAGTCCACCTCGGTGATTTTCAGCAGTGTGGCGGAAGGGCGGCAGAAAATGCGCACCGGGGCGAATTTGGAGGTACCCAGACCATTGGAAACATGCATCTTCATCGGGCCGAAGTCGTGGAGACCCTGCACGCGGTCGCGGTCGATGCCACAATTGGTTACCAGCGCGCGGGAACCGGGCAGGCAGATCTGGCCGCCGTGGGTGTGGCCGGACAGGGAAAGTTGGTAGCCATCGACCGCAAACTTCTCCAGCACGCGGGGTTCGGGGGCATGGAGGAGCGCTAGGGACAAGTCGGCGTCCTCGTTGGGCGGGCCGGCGATTTCGGAGTAGTCATCCAGATCGTGGTGCGGATCGTCCACGCCGGCGGCGGCAAGGCGGACGTTGCCCACCTTGAATTCATGGCGGGCCTGATTGGCATCGCGCCAACCGTGCTCCAAGAAGGCGGCGCGCATGCCGCGCCACGGCAAGTCCACATAGGAGGGCTCGCGCTTTTTGCCCAGCAGGTACTTGAAGGGGTTAACCGGCTGCGGCGCCCAGTAGTCATTGGTGCCAAAAACAAAGAGGCCGGGACGGGCCAGCAACGGGCCGAGCGCGCGCAACGTATCGGGAACGGCCTGCTGATCGGAGAGATTATCGCCAGTGTTGACCACGAGGTCCGGCTCCAGGGCGTCGAGGGCAGACACCCAGGCAATCTTGGTCTCCTGGCCGGGGATCATATGCAGATCGGACAGATGCAGCAGCCGAAATTCCGGCTTACCACGCAGCGTGCCCTTGGGCAGGAGGGGGAGCGTATATTCCTTGAGCTCGAATTTGGTCAGTTCGCTATAGCCCCATGCCGCGGCGCCCAGGCCGGCAGCGGTGAGGCCGCCAAGAATACGTAAAGGTTTCACGGCTACCACACTACCTGGCGTACATTGATAGGCATGAGCGAGCTAAAGCAAACCATCCGTGCAGATCTGAAAACCGCAATGAAGGCGAAGGAGAAGCAGCGCACCAGCGCTATCCGCGCCTTGCTGGCCGCCATCCAGGCCGAGGAGACCAATGGTTCTCGGCATGAGCTGGAGGACGCCGATATCCTCAAGGTGATTGCGCGCGAGATCAAAAAGCGCCGCGAGTCCGCCGAGGTTTATGAGGACAACGGCCGTCCGGAGCTGGCGGAAGCCGAGCTTGCCGACGTCCCCTTCTTCGAGGCCTACCAACCCCGCCAGCTGGACGAGTCCGAACTACAAGCTTTGGTGAAGGAATCTATCGCGGAGGTTGAGGCCGAAAACGGCGAAGCACCCACCATGAAGCAGATGGGTGCAGTAATGAAGGTGGCCAATGCCAAGGCCGCCGGCCAGGCGGATGGCAAGCGCCTGTCCGCTGAGGTCAAGTCCCAGCTGAGCTAAAGCGGGCGAGACCGCAACGGGCGAGGCTTAGCGGCCAAGCAGACTGCGGACGTCGTTGGCAAAGCTATCGATGTCCTCTTGGCGGATGCCAAAGTCTTCCGGCGAGAACCCGCCGCCGGTACCGCCACCGCCGTTGCCCGTTCCGCCGCCTGTGCCGCCAGTCGAGCGGCCCGGGCTCGTAGCACCGTCGGCATTACCGCCGCCGGTGCTATTTTGTGCGCCGGTGGAGTTGGCGTCGGCCACGCCGGAGGAAGGGGATTGGGAGGCCCCGGCGCCGTCGGAAAGCTGCAGCGTAATCTCCGCGCCCTTCTTCTTGCCGTCCTTGCCGGTAATCGCGCGAACTACACGGCCATAAGGAACATTGCCGCCGATGACCCGGGAGGTCTTGACTACGTAGCCCTTGGACTCCAAGGTCTGGCGGGCCTCGGCCTCGGATTTGCCGCGCAGGCTATCAAGGGTCTTATCGGCCGTGGTGCCGTTGTCGTACTTCTTGTTGTAGTTCGGCAGTCCGGCCTTGGTCGCTATCGGCAGCTGCGTAGCCATGCTGAAGAAGGTCTGCGCCGGTTCCAAGCCGCCGTAGAGGTTGCCCCAACCCGCGCACTGGCGCACCGGCCCGGTACATAGCGGGACGGTGGAGGTGCCATCGTTATAGATATACGGTGCGGCGGAAATGCCCTCGTTGAATCCCAAGAATGCGGAGGACTGGTTGGACTCGGTGGTACCGGTCTTGGCCGCGATTGGGCTGGAATAACCGGCCGCTTGGGCGGCATCCTTGGCGGTGCCTTGCTTGGCGTCCTCAGACAAGGCGTTGCTCATCGCACGGGCTACGTCCTTATCAACAGCCTGCTCACACGGGGTTTCCTTGAGATAGACCTCGTTGCCTTCCTTATCCGTGACCTGGGAGATGGGGTTGGGCTCGCACCACTTGCCATCGGCGGCCAGCGTGGCACCCACATTGGAAAGCTCCAGCGGGTTGACCTGGTCCGGGCCCAAGGTGAAGGAGCCGGAGTTGGCGTCCTTGGTGTGCTGAGCAATCGAGGTGTCTTTATCAAAGCTGCCCTTGTCATCGTAGGAGCGCAGGCCCAAACGAACGGCCATATCGACGATGGGTGCCACGCCTACCTGCTCCGTGAGCTTGATAAACGGCGTATTGGGGGAGTGTGCCAGCGCTTCCTGCAGCGTCATCGTGGCCTTATAGGAACCAGCGTTTTCCACGCAGTAGCGGTCCGCCGGGCAGCCGGCGGCGCCGCCGTGGCCCAGGCCTTCCGCCTCGTAGCGGGTGGGCACATTCACGGTGTTTTTGATGCCATAGCCCGCTTCGAGCGCGGCCGCGGCGGTAAAGACCTTAAAGACGGAACCTGCACCGTTGCCCACTAAGGAGTAAGGCTGCGGCAGGATGGTCTCATTTTTATCTAGGTCCAGGCCGTAATCGCGCGAGGAGACCATGGCCAGCACCTTGCGGTCCGACCTGCCGGGCTTGATGACGTTCATGACTTCAGCCACGCCCTGGGCATCCGGATTGGTGTGGCTTTGTACTGACTCGAGGGCCTTGTCTTGCACCGTTGGATCCAGCGTGGTTTTGATGGTGTAGCCGCCGCGCGCTAGCTGATCCTCGCTAATGCCCTTTTTATCCAGGTATTTCAGCACATAATCACAGAAGAAACCGCGGTCGCCGGCGCCGATGCAGCCATTGGCCAGCGTTTTGGGCTTCTTGCCGACGCCCAGCTTCTCCCCCTTATACTTATCCGCTTCCTGTTGCTTGATATGGCCATTATCCGCCATGGATTGCAGGACTAGGTTGCGCCGCTCGGTTACTTCCTCGGCGTTGGTATAGGGATTGAGGCGCTCAGAGGATTGGACCATGCCGGCCAGCATCGCTGCCTGCGGCACCGTGAGCTCGGAAGCATGCGTGTCAAAGTAGGTGCGGGCCGCCGCCTCGACGCCATAGGCGTGGTTACCAAAAGACACCAGGTTGAGATAATTGGTGAGGATGTCATCCTTATCCAATTCCGCATCCATCTTGGTGGCCATGCGCATCTCGCGCAGCTTGCGGGCCACGGATTGCTCGGTGGCCGCGGCGCGCTCTTCATCGGTGGTGGCAGAGACTAGCAACAGGTAGTTCTTGACGTACTGCTGATCGATGGTGGAAGCGCCCTGGGAGACGCCGCCCGACGTCAGGTTTGTCCATAGCGCGCGGAAATTTCCCTGGAAGTCCACGCCTTCGTGATCATAAAAGCGCTCGTCCTCAATGGAGACGATGGCGTTTTTCATGGCCTTAGAGATCTTCTTGCTCTCTACCGGGTGGCGGCGTTGGCTGAAGACATAAGCCATGTCCTTGCCCTTGGCGTCTTTGATTGTGGTGACGCCTGGGATATTGCCGGCAGTCAGATCTTGCAGGTCAGATTGCATGGTTTCGTTAGTGCGGGCAATCGCCACACCGGAAATGCCCGCGAAGGGGGCAAGAGCCAGGGCGATGAGCGCGCCTACCAAGACCGTAGACAGGGCTATCTTGGCCAAAGATTTGATGACAGTCACGCCCCATACACTACGTGGTTGCCCTTGGTAGGTGGAAGATCACTCGCACCCCCTAAAGTGTGACGTGTTAGACAATCTTCTACCTGGATGAATAGACTCAGATGCGTTACATAGTATTCCGTCTGGGAAGGAGCACACTCACCCATGACCGTTCGTGTGAAGACTGCTGGAATGTCTAATACAGCCCGAAATCCCGAGCGTGGTGAGTGGGTCACCCAGGCCAAATGCCGCAAGGGCGACCCGGATGCCCTATTTGTTCGCGGTGCGGAACAGCGCAAGGCGGCCGTCATTTGCCGCCACTGCCCAGTGCTGACCGAATGCCGCGCTGACGCCCTGGATAATCGCGTCGAGTTCGGTGTTTGGGGCGGGCTGACCGAGCGCCAGCGCCGAGCTCTGCTGCGCAAGAACCCCCACATCACGGACTGGGCCCACTACTTGGCCCAAGGCGGCGAGCTCGTCGGCATTTAAGAATTTAGACGGCATAGTGCGTATTTAATAGTTAGAATGGACCCCATGACTAAATGGGAATACGCAACCGCACCTGTCCTTACCCACGCCACCAAGCAGATCCTCGATTCTTGGGGTGAAGATGGCTGGGAACTGGTCACCGTCACCCCGGGCCCTAACCCGGAAAACGTCGTAGCCTACTTCAAGCGCGAGGTGGCAGAGTAAATGGGCTTTCATGCTCGCTTGCGGGAGCTGGGGTATGAGCTGCCGGGCGTCGCCAAGCCACTAGCTTCCTATGTGCCGGCTGTGCGCGTGGGTGATCAGGTCTGGACCTCTGGCCAGCTTCCCCTCGTGGAAGGCGCCCTGCCGCTCACCGGCAAGGTTGGCGCCGAAGTCACCACGGAACAAGCCCAGGAACAGGCCCGTATCGCGGCGCTGAATGCGCTCGCCGCTATCGATGCCGAAGTTGGCTTGGACAATGTCTCCCGCGTGGTAAAAATCGTGGGGTTTGTAGCCTCCGATCCGGCCTATGCAGACCAACCGGTAGTTATCAATGGTGCCTCCGATTTCATCGGTGAGGTCTTTGGGGATGCTGGAAAGCATGCTCGCTCCGCTGTGGGCGTAGCTGCGTTGCCTAAAAACGCCCCGGTAGAGATCGAACTAATCGTAGAAATTGCTGCTTGATCGGATAGGCTAGTAACTATGGAGCACCCCGCATATAGTCAATTGCGTCCCGTCAGCCAGTCCGTTGGCGTAGTCCTTTGTGATAACCCCAGCTACACCGCCCTTGAGGGTACGAATACGTGGATTATTCGCGCCGCTGAAGACTCTCGGGCGATCGTCGTGGATCCGGGTCCCGAGGATGAAGGCCATCTCAACGTTGTGCACCGCAACGCAGGTGAGGTGGCTTTGATTTTGATTACCCACCGCCATGATGACCACGCTTCGGGCGCACAACGCTTGCGGCAGATGACCGGCGCCCCCATCCGCGCCTTCGATCCGAGCTACTGCAATGGTGCCGAGGCCCTCCAGGACGGCGAGCACATCTCCCTCGATGGCATCACCCCAAGTCTCGAGGTCGTGCACACCCCAGGGCATACCGCGGATTCTACCTGCTTCTTTGTGTGGAGCGGCGAGGTAGCAAATTCCCGCCTCGAAGGCATTATCTCCGGTGACACCATCGCCGGCCGCCACACCGTTCTCCTTTCGGAGACGGACGGTAACTTGGCCGATTACCTGCAGACCCTCGACACCTTGGAAGAGCGCGGTAAGGATATTGCGCTGTTCCCGGGACACGGACCAGACTTGGATGACACCTCTCAGGTGGCCCGCAAGTACATTGACCGCCGCCACTACCGCCTTGACCAGATTAAGGAGATCCGCTCCCGCCTAGGCGATGATGTAGATCTGAATACCCTGGTCAACGAGATGTATGACGATGTGGACCCGGTGCTGCGCCACGCTGCGGAGCAGTCCACGCGCACCGCGCTGAAGTACTTGGACGGCGAGGCTAAATAAGCCTATTTCCATTGGCCCCTCTTCCTTTTTGGTGGGAAGAGGGGCTTAATTGTTCTGTGGGCTGAGGAAGGAGGCGCGCAGGGTCAACGTGTGGCCACGGTATGGCCCGCCGGCAGTGCGGTGTGGAGCGTACCGTGGCCACAAGTGTGGTGTGGAACTGGTTAAGGGGGGTAAAACCAGCGAAACCCCGCCGAGGCGGGGTCGTGAGCCGGCGCGGTCTTAGCGAGCGCGGCGGGCGAGGTGCTCGGTATCGACGATGAGCACGGACTTGCCCTCGAGGCGGATCCAACCGCGGTGCGCGAAGGTGGCCAGCGCCTTGTTGACGGTCTCACGGGAAGCGCCCACCAGCTGGGCAATCTCTTCCTGGGTGAGGTCGTGGTTCACGCGCAGGGCGCTGCCTTCCTGGACGCCGAAGCGGTTAGCCAGCTGCAGCAAGGTCTTTGCTACGCGGCCCGGAACGTCGGTGAAGATGAGGTCGGCCAGGTTGGCGTTGGTGCGGCGCAGGCGGCGAGCCAGCACGCGCAGCAGCTGCTGGGCGATTTCGGGGTGGTCACCAACCCACTTCTTGAGCAGCTCGGAGTTCATGGTGGCTGCCTGAACCTCGGTCACGCACACTGCGGAAGAGGTGCGCGGGCCCGGATCGAAGATGGACAGCTCGCCAAACATATCGGATGGGCCCATGACGGTTAGGAGGTTTTCGCGGCCATCCGGGGCGTGGCGGGCGAGCTTAATCTTGCCCGAGGTGATGATGTACAAGCGATCGCCAGGCTCGCCTTCGTCGAAGATGGTGGTTCCGCGCGGGTAGCGCACGGTCTCCATCTGCTCGATTAGGTGCTGCACTGCAACGGGATCAACGCCTTGGAAGATTCCGGCGCGGGAGAGGATGTCCTGTACGCCTTCCACGTTTTACTCCTTGGATGTCGACTACGAAAGTCCATAGATGAGCCTGTGCCACATCTGGGTGCGGTCTTTCGTGCACTCGACAATGCGGAACAAGCGGGGTCACTGTGTAACGCGTTTCATCTTACAGTGTAATTGGTCACTTTTGGTACTTCAGTGAAATTTTGTCACACTATAGAAACTCTACTCGTGCTAGTGCACGGTTCAGGCCAGCAGTTTTGCTGCCTAGTCAGCAAAAACGACTGCCTCAAGCTTTTCCATCAGGAGGGCGAAAAGGGCGATGGCAAGTGGTACCAGAATCACGAGTGAAATCATGTTTTCCTAGTCTACTAAGCTAAACCCCATGAATTCAGCACTGTCAGCGGCCAGCGCGCCGGAGCTGCGCGCACCGGAGGTAAATCGGCGTTTGGCGCAGGAGTATCCGGATGCACGGTGTGCCTTGGATTATGACTCCCCGCTGCAGCTGCTCGTTGCCACCGTTCTTTCTGCGCAATGTACGGATGAACGCGTGAATTCGGTGACCCCTGAACTCTTTGCCCGCTACCCAGAGGCGGCGGATTATGCGGCTGCGCAGCGCTCGGACTTGGAGAGCATCCTGCGGCCGTTGGGCTTTCAGCGCGCCAAGGCAGGTCACCTTTTGGGCATCGGGGAGAAGCTGGTGGCAGATTTTGAAGGGCAGGTACCGCGCACGGTCAAAGAACTGACCAGCCTGCCCGGCGTCGGGCGCAAGACCGCACTGGTGGTGCTCGGAAATGCCTTCGGGGTCCCCGGACTGACCGTGGATACGCACTTCGGCCGCCTCATGCAGCGGCTCGGGCTGACGGGGGAGAAGACGCCGGTCAAGATTGAGAGGGACATCGCTAAGCTCGTGCCGGAAGAAGAGTGGACGATGTTTTCACACCGCGTCATCTTCCACGGGCGCCAGGTCTGCCATGCGCGCACGCCGGAGTGCGATGCATGCGTTCTGTGGGATATGTGTCCAGCTGCTCGTGGGCGCTAGGCTAACGGTATGAAGAACTACGTCCTTGGCACGGTGATTGCCGCGATCCTCATTGCCGTTATCGCGGTCGTGGGGGTCTCGCAGTTACGGGGTGGGGGCGGATCCGAGGAGGCGTCGCCAAGCGAGGCTTCCCCGCAAGAAGTCCCGCAGCGCCCAGACTGCCCGGCCGGCACCGTGGCTGGGGTAGAGCTGGAGTGCCTAGGTGGTGCGGCTGCCGGAAAGCCCGCCGATGAGGGCATAGCCGTGGTTAACGTGTGGGCGTGGTGGTGCGAGCCGTGCCGCGCGGAACTTCCCTATCTGCAGGATGTGGCGGAAACGCATCCGGACTGGCAGGTCGTGGGCGTGCACGCGGATAAGAACGCGGGAAATGGTGCGGCCTTCCTGAATGACTTGGGCGTGGAGCTGCCGAGCTTCCAGGATTCGGATAATAAATTTGCCGGTGAGCTGGGCCTGCCGGGCGTGGTGCCGGTGACCGTGGTGTTAAAGGACGGTGAGGTGCGCAAGCAATTTGCGCAACCGTTTAGCTCCGCAGCGGAGATTGAAAAGGCCGTGGAGGAGGCGATTGCGGCATGAGTCAACTCCTTCCCGAGCGCACGCCAGAATGGCTCAAGCCGGCGCTGGGGGTAGACCCCAGCCAGGTGCAAGAGCTCATTGGCAACCGCCAGGCTTCGTCCCTCAACGGCACCAATGTGCAGGTGCCGGTCAAGCGGGAAGCGGCCGTGCTCATGCTGCTGAGCGGTGAGAGCGCGGAGGAGGCCAGCATTTTGCTCACGCATCGCTCGCCGTCCATGCGCTCGCACTCGGGCCAGATAGCCTTTCCCGGCGGCCGCCGGGATCCCGCCGATACCTCCCTGGTAGATACCGCGCTGCGGGAAGCCTGGGAGGAAACGGACCTGCAGCGCAACTCCGTGACCCCGCTGGAGCAGTGGGAGCAGCTGCATATCCGCGCCACCGGCAATCCGGTGAGCCCCATTTTGGCGCATTGGGCCCAGCCGGGGGAGGTCTATCCCGCCAGCCCCGATGAAACCGATGACGTGTTTCTCGTGCCTATCCGGGAGTTGGCCGATCCGCGCAACCGCTTCATGGTGGGCTTTAGAAAGTGGCAAGGACCAGCATTTCACGCCAATGGCTACGTCATTTGGGGCTTTACCGCCGGTGTGCTCTCGGCACTATTGCAGCACGCCGGGTGGAGCGTTCCATGGGATAACAATTCAGTCATGGACCTGCGTGACTCCCTCACAAACTCCCGCAATAATGAGAAGATGTCCTAACCGCTTGTGCCACGGTACGTATTCATTTTAACTCCCAGATAGAAAGAACCCATAGCCATGACTCCTGCGCTCATCGTTGACGGCTTGATTGTGGTCGCCGTCCTCATAGCGCTCCTGAGTGGGTGGCGCAATGGCGCCCTCGCGGCGGTATTGGCCTCTATTGGTGTGGGTGCTGGGGTAGTGCTAGGCATTGCCGTGGCCCCGGCCGCCCTGCGCCTGGTGGATCAACCCTCGCTGCGCTTGCTGCTGTTAGTGGGAATCCTGGTGCTTTTTGTGGGCGTCGGGCAGCTTATCGGATCCTCGTTGGGTGGCAGCGTGCGCGATCGCATGAAGGCGCGCAAGACGCAGCGCCTCGATTCCGCCGTGGGTGCGGTTTTTCAAGCCTTTGCCGCCTTGGTGGTTATTTGGCTCATTTCTATCCCCGTGGCCACCAACTTAGGTGGGGTGGCGGGCCAGGGCCTGCGCGATTCCCGCATCTTGGGCAAGCTCAACTCGGCCGCGCCGGCGCAGGTAGCGTCGCTGCCCAATGGGGTGGCGGCGATGCTCAACGAGTCCGGCCTGCCGCCGCTAGTCTCGCCGTGGCAAAACTCGATTAGCACCGAGGAAGTAGAAGAGCCGGACCCAGACGTGCAGGATCCGGAGATGGTGCGGCGTATGCGGCCGTCTATCATTCACGTGCTTGGCGACGCCGAAGAGTGCTCCCGCCGCCTCATGGGTTCCGGCTTCGTGGCGGCCGATGACTACGTGATCACCAATGCTCACGTAGTGGCCGGCACGCAGACCGTGCGTTTGGATACCAAGGTGGGCCTCAAGGACGCGACCGTGGTCTACTACAACCCGGATGTGGATGTGGCGGTGCTGCACTCGCGCGACCTGGGCATCGATCCACTGCCGTGGGCCCAGGCCCCGGCCCAGACGGGCGATGATGCCATGGTCATGGGCTTCCCGCACTCTGGGCCTTTCGACGCCGAGATGGCGCGCGTGCGCGATCGCATCACCATTTCCGGCCCGGATATCTACTCGCATGGTCGCGTGGAACGCGATTCCTACACCGTGCGCGGCAAGATCCAACAAGGAAATTCCGGCGGGCCGCTGGTCAACACGGCCGGCGAGGTCCTCGGCGTGGTCTTCGGTGCCTCGGTGGATGATTCCGAGACGGGCTATGCCCTAACCGCCGATGAGGTCAATGCCCAGATCGGAGACATCACGCGGCTTACCCACCCGGTTGATACCGGGGAGTGCGTGGCGCACTAGCGATGTTCTTGTAGCCAGGCCGCTAGCGTGGAAACGAAATCCGCCGGTGCTTCCAGGTGCGGAAGGTTCTTCGCGCCGGGGACGGTCGTGGCGGTAAATCCGCGGCGGGCGCGCGAGGCGGCGCGGCGGACCACGGGGTTCCACAGTCGCTGCTGGGCGTGGATGAAGAGCACGGGACGCTCTACTGTCAGTTCTACCCAGGTCAAGGGGACCACGGCGGTGCGCATGCGGTGGTTCCACAAGATTCCACGGCGGACGCTGCCGATGCGGGAGGCGCGCAGGCGGAGATCGAGGATGCGGTCTAGGGTGGCGTCGGCAAGCGAAGGCCCCGTATCCAGCTCCAACTCCTTGCGGTAGGCGCGCGGGCTAAGCAGCAGGTTTTGGGCGCGGGTAACGCGCGGCAGGCGGCACAGCAACGAGCGCAGGTTAATCCACCCAAAGTCCCACGGCCGGGCAGCAATCGCGCGGCGCAGATCCACCGGGTGGGCGGCGGAAATGGAGGCCAGGCCGCGCACCCGCTCAGGGCGCTCTGCCGCCAAGCACCATGCCACGGCGCCACCCGTATCGGCGCCCACCACAAAGGCATCGTCATGGCCCAAGGCCTGAATGAGCCCGCTAATATCGCCCACTAAAGTGCGGATATCCTGCCCCGCATCAATGGGCGGCTTATCGGACATACCAAAGCCCCGCATATCCACGGCCGCGACGTGGAAGCCGCGTTGTGCAATCGGCGCTATGACCTCCTGGTAATCGAACCATCCGCCGAAGGCGCCGTGGATGAGCACCACGAGTGGCTGCGTGCTATCGCCCGCCGTGGCGACGTGCAGGCGAATGCCGCGGGTGTGGACGAACTCATGTGCATAAGGTCCATCCAGCTCCACCGTTGAGGGGGGCAGGGGTGCGAAGGCCATGGTGCCGCCTTTCTATAGTTGGGGCAGAAACGGTAGAGAAGAGGGGGCGGAAGTACACAAAATCCGCCCCAGGCTAGCTAGGGCGGATAGAGGCGTGCACGTACGCGTGGCGCCTGCCGGTTTAGGTGTAGAGGCCGTTGGTGTTCTTACGGTCCAGGGACTTCTGCGCCTTGCCCGGAACCAAGTTCTTGAGCTCCTTGGTGGAGTCAATGGTCTTCTGCGGGGCCTTGACCTGCTTGACGTTCTTCAGGCCAACGAAAGCCAGGATGCCGGCGAGAACGATCATGATCAAGAAGACGATCAGGAACGCTGCCCAGCGGTCCAGCCAGACGGCGAGGAGCTCGGCCAGGAAGAAGAAAAAGAAGAAAGAGCTATACAGCGCGATGGTGCCTGCGCCGCCGAAGAGGCCTGCACCGATGCCGCCCTTCTTAGCAGACTCTGCCAGCTCGGTCTTGGCTAGTTCCACCTCGGAGCGCACGAGCTGGGACATCTGCTCGGTGGCGTTGGAGACCAGCTGGCCTACCGAGGTCTCGGACGAGGATGTATCCACGTCACTCAAAGGGATCGAGTTCACCTTCGGTGCAAATTGATCAGTACCGTCGGTAAAAAGTCCATCGTTGCTCACGATTAATTCTCCTCGCGTTTATCTAAACCTTGTAATGTCCCCAACAATAATGGAATCACTATTATCCCATGGTGCCACGCATACTTAGGGACTTCCACGGCTATCCTAATGGATATGTCAGAAAATGACGCGTTATCCCCGCTGTTTCGCCTGCCGGGGGTAAAAGAAAGTGCAGAAAAAGCCGCCGCTGCCATTGCCCGTGCACACCGCCGACCTGCAGGATTGCGCAAGTTTAAGGTTATCGCTGCGGAGTCCCTCATGCGCGGCGCCCGTGCCAGCGTGGCGCTGGACGGCCACGCCATCCCCCCACATCCGGGACCGGAAGATATGGAAGAAGGGCCGCTGGCCAGCGCTGTCAGCGCCTATTCCGTGGCCGCCCCGGAACTCTTAGATGCCACGGTGCGCTCCTTTGCTCGGGCACCGCTGCAGGTGCTGGCGCGCATCGATGTCGCGGCCGGCGGTACCGGCATTCCGGCCGGCGAGAGTGCGCGCTTGCAAGGGTTAGGCCGGCTCATCGCGCAGGGTGGCGGTCCCGCCTTCGATCTCTTGCTGCCGAGCGTGGTCCATGCCGAGATTGCCGCCGGCGAGTTCTTTGGCCCTCGCAGTGGCCTCGTCGCGCGCGTTGCCTCCCGCCTCGCCGCGGTGCATACGGGCTTTGACCCGCGCGGTTTTGCCGTGCCCGAGGTCTACTACACCCGCCACCGCGCCGAGTATGCCGCCGCGGTGGACAATTACCGCACCGCGCTTGCCGACGCCCTCTTAACCCACCTCGCCGCCTGGACCGCCGGTGGCAAAGAAGCCGACGCGATTGCTCGCGCGGCCTAAGAGGCGCGCCGTGGGCCCCGCTTGGGCGGGCCAGGGCGGCCCGGATGCTGCGTTAGCCACAGGCCAGCGCCGATAACTGCCGCGGTACCCGCCAGAACGGAAGCGCCGATTCCAATTTCCTTGGCGGTCGGTGCAGGAAGGAGCGGCACCGGGTCCTTAAACGAGCGGATCTCCCATTGGTGGGCGAGGGCGTGGCGCTTTAGTTGCTTGTCCGGGTTGACGGCGACGGGGTGGCCTACCTTTTCCAGCATCGGGATATCGGTAGCGGAATCCGAGTAGGCATAGCTGGCATTAAGGTCGAGGTTTTCTGCCGCTGCGGTCTGATCCAGTGCCTCTGCTTTAGTGGGGCCCTTGCAATAAAAGAGCACTTCCCCGGTAAAACGGCCGTTTTCCTCTGCCAATTCGGTGGCAATGACGTGCTCGACGCCGAGTTCTTCTGCGATGATGTCCACCAGCACGGCCGCGGAGGCAGAGACAATGACCACGTGGTGGCCAGCGGCGCGGTGGGCGCGGATAAGTTCGCGGGCCTCAGCATAAATGGAGGGCGTGACCACGTGATGCATGGTGTCGCGGGCGATGGCGCGCACCTCGTCCACGGACCACCCGGTGACCATTGCGGTGAGTTGGTCGCGGGTGGAATCCATGCCTTCGCTGGTCAAACCGGAGAACATATAGCTGGCCTTAGCAAGTGATAGCTGCAGTGCTTCGGCCGGCGAGATGAGCCCGTTGTGGAGGAACTCGCGGCCAAACGCATAGGCCGAGGAGGTGGCGATGATGGTCTTATCGAGATCGAAAAACGCCGCGGTGCGTGCGGGGGCGCCGCCAGCGCGGGTGGTGGCGCGGCGGGGATGACGGGGCCCTCGGGAAGTAGTCATGATGTGCTGCCGAGTGTAGCCGCACTTAGCGCTTGCTGGTGTAGAAGTGGCTGACGTTAGCGGTGATTTGTATGCCACTAATGTGGGATTGGGAACCCGCGTGGGGTGGCGCTGAGTGAACATGCATTCGGTGCAGGTCAGCGCCGTGACCGTGGAAATCTGCTGTTAGCTGTTGTGATTGGGTGGCGAACATGTCATAATAATGCGTGCAAGGCCCCGATATACTGTGCGGCCTGCCCCGGCTCACCCCCCGAGGCCGGGTTACTGACGGCCCGCGCGCACACCCCCCCGATGCGCGGGCCGTCACCTATATCTACCGCCGTGCGGCACCGGTTATCCACAGATTTTTGGTTGAAACGACAACCAAACTAGGTCCACATGGTGACTTCTGGCGGGTTATCCACAGCACTGCTGCCGGAGCCTCGTTGCGGTTGCGCGAATGCTTCAAGCTATGAGGCATGAACGCACTACACCCTGATTCCGCCGTCATCGTCGTCGCCATTGGTGACGAAGCGCTGCGCGCCGAGGCCGTTCACGCCGCGGCTGCTACCAGCCACGATGTGCTGACTGTAACCGATCCCCGCGATATTCCGCGCAGCTTGCCTGGCGCCTATGCGGTGCTGGTTGATTCCCTCATGGCCCGCGTGGTGGCAGCAGCGCGGCGCACCGACACCGCGCCTGCGCCGGTGCTTTTCCTGGCCGCGGACCCCGGACCGATTGATTACGAGGCGGCGCTCGCCTGCCATGCGGAGAGCGCCTTTATCATCCCCGCCCAGGTGAAGGAGTTGCTGGCGAGCATTGCCGCGGCGGGCGCGCCGCAGGAAGCGCGGCCGGGCAGTGCGACCATCGCCGTGGTGGGCGCGAGCGGTGGGGTGGGCGCTTCGACCTTCGCGGCCGCGTTGGCCCGCACCCAATGCGCAGCTGACGGTCGCGCCCTGCTTATCGACGCCCACCCATACTCCGGCGGCCTCGACCTCCTGCTCGGTATAGAAGCGGAACCGGGGGCGCGCTGGCCGGAGCTTACCGTGGGCGATGGCAGTATCGATGCCGCCGATCTCTACCGCGCGCTGCCATCCACGCCTGATGGAGTAGCGGTGCTCTCGGCCGCGCGCAGCACCGTCGCGGATCCCTTCCGCTTGGACAAGGACCTGCTTGCGCGAGTGGTAGGGGCGGCCCATGCAGGCGAAGGGTTATGCGTGGTGGATTGCACCCCGGAGACCATCCCGGATGCCTGTACCCACGTGGTCATCGTGGTGGCCGCGGAAGTGCGCTCGGCCGCGTCGGCCGCGCAACTTCTGGTGCGTCTCGATGCTGCGCGGCGCAGATGCGTGGTGGTGCTGCGGCAACGCCAGTGGGCGTCGTTAAGCGCAGCGGAAGTAGAACGCATCGTCCACAGCACGGTGCTGGCAGAATTGCCGACGCTCCGGGGCCTCACCCGCGCGGTGGAAATCGGCGGCCTGCCGCAGCGCCTCCCCGCACCCTTGCGCAAGGCCGCCCGCGCGGTCCTCGAGGAGGTCGGCGTATGAGCGAGCATAAAGCAGCACAAGAAACGCTGGAAAAGATGCAGCGCATCATCGCCGCCGAGCCCGACGTGGTGCATGATGCGGCAGCCCTGGCCCGGCGCATTCGCGCAGAAGCAGGCGTGATTAGTGACGTCGCGGTGCTTGACCTGCTGCGCCGCCTGCGCCAAGACGCCACCGGGTTGGGACCGCTCGATGCGGTGCTTGGCCGCGAGGGTGTCACAGACGTCGTAGTCAACGGGCCACACGCGGTATTCATGGACCGCGGCGAAGGCCTTGAGCGCACCGATATCACCTTCCGCGATGATGCCGAGGTCCGCCAGCTGGCCAGCCGGCTTGCGGCAGCTTCAGGCACGCGCCTCGATGATGCACAGCCTTTTGCCGATGGCCGCGTTACTCGCCCCGATGGTGTCGTGTTGCGCGTCCACGCCTTGCTGAGCCCGCCCGCGGTTGCCGGGACTTGCCTGAGCCTGCGCGTACTGCGCCAAGCGCAGACCACCCTGCCCCAGCTTGTAGACAATGGCACGCTGCCTGAAGACATCGCAGCACTGCTGCGCGCCGTGGTGGACAAGCGGATTTCCTTCCTAGTCATCGGCGGCACCGGTTCCGGCAAAACCACCCTGCTTTCCGCGCTTTTGGGAACCGTCTCCGAGCGCGAACGCATCCTCGTTATCGAGGACACCGCCGAGCTCTCCCCACACCACCCGCACTGCGTCAGCGTGGTCTCGCGCCGGGCTAACGCGGAGGGAAGCGGCGAGGTCACGATGTCACAACTGCTGCGCCAAGCGCTGCGCATGCGGCCGGACCGCATCGTGGTGGGCGAGATCCGCGGCCGCGAGGTGGTGGATCTCCTCGCTGCGCTCAACACCGGCCACGACGGAGGCGCCGGCACGCTGCACGCCAATTCCCTCTTTGAAGTACCAGCCCGCATGGAGGCTCTCGCCGCCCTCGGTGGCTTGGACCGTGCGGCGCTGCACTCGCAATTGGCTGCGGCTGTGCACATGGTGCTGACCATGGAGCGCACCCCACAGGGCCGCCGCCTCGCCCATATCGGCGTGCTCGAGGGAAACCCAGTGACCCCGCGCATCATCTGGAGCGCCGAAGCTGGTCCGGCAGACGGCTTCGCGGAATTCTCCGCGCAGCTGCTGGGAGAGCATGCCGGGGAGGCCAGCCATGCTTAGCTACCTCATCCTTGCCGCTGCGCTGCTTATACCCGCGCCCTCGAGTGCCGGCCGCCTGGCCTCGGTCACGCGCCGGGTACAGACCAGCTCGGTGGTGATCTTAGGCGCAGTCTTTTGCGGCAGCCTGGTCCTCTACTCGGTGGGACGCATTAGCATCGCTGTCGCCGCCGCCATTATCGCGTGGTGCGTGTCCTGGTACGTCAAAGACCTGGTGGCCGCGCGGGCGGAGCGGCGCGGCCGCGAGGGGCTGGCCGCTTACCTGGGCGTGGTCACCGCGGACCTGCGCGCAGGGGCGACCCTGGCTGGGGCGCTCGCCCGCGGCGTCGAGTCCCTTCCAGCCACCACCCCGCGCGAGGTATCCGCAGC
This sequence comes from Corynebacterium sp. UMB0012, assembly GCF_030216265.1. Lineage (NCBI taxonomy): Bacteria > Bacillati > Actinomycetota > Actinomycetes > Mycobacteriales > Corynebacteriaceae > Corynebacterium > Corynebacterium sp. UMB0012. The sequence goes on along the minus strand of NZ_JASOKQ010000017.1, from coordinate 36,343 downwards.
ACTAGAATCCACGGCCATCCTCGCCGCGCGCGGTGCGCCGCCGCACATGGCGTTGATAGATGCGCAGGGCGGCAAGGCCCTGCCGGAACTTAACCGCCTAGGCCACCTATTAGAGCTGTCCACCTACCACGGCATTGCGGTGGCCAGCTTGCTCGACCAAGCGCAAAGCCGCCTCGACGCTTCCCGACGACACCAGCAATCCACCTCCGCCAGCCTGCAAGGACCCCAGGCCACCGCCACGGTGCTCGCGTGCCTGCCCATAGCTGGCATCGCCATGGGAGGGGCCATGGGCGCCAACTCGCTCGGCTTCCTTTTAGGCGGCGGATTGGGTGGCATTCTCCTCGTGGTGGGCGTGGCGCTGGCCTGCTGCGGATTCGCCTGGTCGCGCGTCATTATCCGGAAGGCGGCCGCATGACCCCGCTCATCTTTATCGCCCTCGCCGCCCTCATTGGCCTGCCGCCGCACACCGACCGCTTGGCACCTGCCAGCGCAACCGAGACCACCGCCAAGACCCCGCGCGATGGCCCGACCGCGCGCGGGGGACTGATAAGCAAGCTCAAGCCCGCAGCACCGCTGGATCCGCTGGCAGTAGCTGGCGACGTCGAACTTTTCGCAGCATGCCTGGCCACAGGGCTATCCGTGCACGGCGCTACCACCGCGGTGACCCGCACCGCGGATGCCCAGACCAAGGAACTGTGGGAGACCGTCGCTGCGCTACTCGGTGTGGGCGTTCCCGCGCAGTCCGCGTGGGGCCACATGAAGGGCCATGCGGGGCTGGAGGACTTAGCGCAGCTTGTCATCATGTCGGGCCAATCCGGCGCCACCATCGCGGCCGGATGCCACCGAATCTGTACTTCTTTGCGCGCGGAAGCATCCGCCCACGCCACAGCACAGGCGGAGCGCGCAGGAGTATTTATCGCCCTCCCGCTGGCGGTGTGCTTCCTGCCAGCATTCATCGTTCTAGGACTTGCGCCCGTAGTTATCAGTTTGGGCACACAACTTCTCTAAACCTCACATGAAAGGACACTAATCATGCACGCACTTCAGAAGTATTCCCAGCTCATCCGCAATGACGAGGGCATGAGCACCATTGAATATGCCATGGGTTCTCTGGCGGCCGCCGCGCTTGCCGGGGTGCTCTACATGGTCATCAACGGCGGCGGGGTGGTCGATGCCATCGAGGGCATCATTACCGACGCCCTCTCGAATACCCCGAGCTAGCGCCGCTCTCTAACCACGGCCGGCGGGCCCATCCTGCCGGCAGAAAGGAGGAATGATGCACAGGGTATTTGATGACGATGGCTCCGTGACCATCGAGGCCGCCTTGGCTTTAAGCTCCCTGGTCTTGGTCGCGGCGGGAATCGTGGGTGCCATTGCCACGCTGGCATCTTATATCGCCGCGGTGGATATGGCGGGCGCGGCCGCGCGTTCGCACGCCATCGGCGTCGAATACCATCCCCCGCGCGAGGATGCCCAGGTCAGCGTGGAAGAAAGCGGTGGGTTGGTGAGGGCGTCGGTAAGCGTCGATGCCCCCGTCGGCACCATGCGCTCCGAGGCGGTATTTCCAGCCGAGGTGGGCGGAAATGAGTAGGCCGAAGCGCTGCGGCGAGGAAGGCTATGCCACCATTGCCGCGGCCGGCATCATCGTCGCCATCGTGAGCCTGCTGCTTATCGTGGTGGCAGTGGGCTCGCGGGTGGCCGCGCGCCACGAGGCCCAAGTGGCGGCCGACCTCGCGGCGGTTGCCGGTGCCTGGGCCCTCGCTACGGGTGAAGATGCTTGTGCCGCCGCGCGCGATACCGCCGCGCTCAACGACGCCACCTTAGGAACCTGCACCGAATCCGGCCGCGACGTCATCGTTACCGCTGCGGTCCGTGGTCGGTCCACTCAAGCGAAGGCCGGGCCGGTATGACCTGGCAGGAAGCAGTAGTGCGCCTTATCCCCACCGCAGTGGCAGCCGTAGCAGGCTTCATCGCTTGGCGGGAATACCGCCGAAAGGTACGCGAAGAAATCAAATCGGACCATAGGCGGGAACAAGATAGATGGTGGGGAATTGTGCAGTGGTGTATCGATAAGACTGACTCGGCGGAAAGCGCCGAAAGAATTACTGGATGGTATTTTCTCCCCACTATTCTGGGATTATTATCGGACGTTGAAGGAGATTCCCCTTTTATCAACACACTGTGGGATTTTGCCCAAGAGTTTAAAGAGGGTGAGCTCGACAAATCTGCCCCGAAAGAAGAAAGAGGCGATGCGAGATGAGGCATCCGCAAGGCTCGCCTTTTTATGAGCCGAATCCGGAAGTGCGGCGCACTCGCGCACGTGCAGCGGCGGAAATTCAGCGCATAATATTGGAGCGGTTTCCTCATCGGCGTGAGGAGCTATTGCAGCGCAGTGCGGACTATGAACACGCGCGGGCGCAGCGAGTAAATGAAGAAAAAGGCAGAACCGCTTAAGTTGCGGCTAGCTCTGCGTCATGGTGACCAGCGCACCCAGTAGCTTGATGGCGCCGTCCTTGCTCAGCGGGTTATTTCCGTTACCGCACTTGGGCGATTGCACGCACGACGGGCAACCGGCTTCGCACGGACAAGAGCGCACCGCCTCGAAGGTGGCCTCGATCCATTCGGGGAAGCGGCGAAAGCCTTCCTCAGCGAAACCGGCGCCGCCGGGGTGGCCGTCGTAGACAAAGACGGTGGGCAGCTGCGTATCGGGGTGCAGCGCGGTGGACACGCCGCCAATGTCCCAGCGGTCGCAGGTGGCGATAAGTGGTAGCAGGCCGATCGCGGCGTGCTCGGCCGCGTGCAAGGTGCCGGGCGTATCGGAGGCGGTAACTCCCATCGCGGAAAGCGCCATCGGATCGATGGTGTAGGCCACCGCCCGGGTGACCAGGCGCTGTTCGGGGAGATCGAGGGGGATATCGTCGCCAATGGTGCCGTCGGCAAGCCGCACCTGGTAGCCGGTGACGCGGTCGGTGACCTCCACTTCCACGTCCGCCACCCACAGTCCTGGGGAGTAATTGACCAGGTTATCGGCCTCGCGCAGGATGCGGATATCCGTGGTGGAGCGCGGAGTAGTGGAATAGTCCGGGGCCTCGGGCCGGGCCAGCGCCAGGTAATCGTTTAAGATGAGCTCCTCGATGACAAAGCTTTCGCCTTGGTGCAGGTACACCGCGCCGGGGTGGACTTGGCTGGTGGCGCGGGCGGCGTCGATGGTGCCGAGCAGGCGGCCGTCGGAGGAATCTACGATCATGACTTCCTCGCCCGCCCCGCCGCGCAGCGAAACCGCGGTATGTGCCGTTTCGGGCGAGAGCTCTTCCGGCGCATGGGCGGGGATGGGCACGGCGAACCAGCCGCGCTCGCGGCGGCGCAGCAGGCCAGACTCGGCCAGCTGGTGAACCACATCTTGCGCGCCCCAGGCGGCAATCGTGGCATCATCCAGCGGCTTTTCCACTGCGGCGCAATAGACGTGGCCGAAGAGGATATACGGATTGGCCGGATTGAAGACGCTGGCCTCCACCGGCCGGCCCAGCAGGGCCTCGGGGTGGTGGACTAAGTAGGTATCCATCGGCTCATCGCGGGCGATGAGCACCACGAGCGAGCCCTGCCCGCGGCGGCCCGCACGCCCGGCCTGCTGCCAAAAGCTCGCGACGGTACCCGGGAAACCGGCCGTGACCACGGCATCGAGCCCACCGACGTCGATACCCAGCTCGAGGGCGGAGGTGGTGGCGACGCCGAGCAAGGAGGCGTCGTCAAGCGCGCGCTCCAACTTGCGGCGGTCCTCGGCCAGGTAACCGGCGCGGTAGGCGGCGATGCGCTGGGCAAAATCGGGCCGGCCGAGGCTACCGGAGAGCACCTCGGCCGCGCGCATGGCCACCACCTCGGCCGAGCGGCGCGAACGCACAAAGGTCATGGTGCGCGCGCCCTCGGCGATGAAGGAGGCCATCATCTCGGCCGCCTCGGTGGTGGCGGCGCGGCGCACCGGCGCCCCGTGCTCGCCCTCGGCGCCCTCGATAAAGCCCGGCTCCCATAGCGCCACGGTGCGCGCGCCGGTGGGGGCGGTGTCCTCCGTAATCGCGCGGGCAGGTCGGCCGGTAAGGCGCTGCGCGTGCCGGCCTGGGTCCTTCATGGTGGCCGAGGCATAAATTACCGTCGGCCGCGAGCCATAGTGCGCGCACAGGCGCAGCAGGCGCCGCAGCACCAGCGCCACGTTCGCGCCAAAAACGCCTCGGTAGGAATGGCATTCATCAATGACGATGAACTCCAGGTGCCGCAGCAGCCGCGCCCATCGCGCGTGCGCCGCCAGCAGCGACATATGCACCATATCTGGGTTGGAGAAAATGAACCGCGAATGATCGCGCACGCCCGCGCGGGATTCCTGCGGCGTATCGCCGTCATAAGGCGAGGGCACCACGCCCTTGAGCGCCGGAATGCCCCGGCACAGCTCGAGCACCGCCTGCAGCTGGTCCGAGCCCAGCGCCTTGGTCGGGGTGAGATACAGCGCGCAGGCGGTCGGCTTTTGCGCTAGCCGGCTCAGAATGGGCAACTGGTAGCCCAGGGACTTACCCGAGGACGTACCGGTAGAAATCACCGCATCCTCGCCGGCCCAGGCCGCCTGCGCCAGCTCGGCTTGGTGGCTGTACAGCTTGCCGACGCCCCCATCGACCAGCTTTTCCTTCAATTCCGGCAGCACCCACTCGGGCCACTCGGCATACTGCGCGCGCTGCGGCGGCAGGGTGGTCTGAAATGTGAGAGTGGACTCATCGAGGCGGCGCTGGATGAACTCGAGGAGCTCTTCTCCCAGGGGATTATCCGTTTCCGGGTGAGCCAATTTCTACCCCCTCATGAGTTAGGCCTATCGCTTTGGCGTGGAACGTGTCACACTTATATGAGGCCAATGATGTCTTGGTGCGGTGTTTACACTTTAAGGTACTGCTAAAGGACGCATTTACCGAACCCCTCGGCGCGGAATCGCCGCACCGCCAATCAAGAAAAGGACTGCACACCATGGCACAAGGAACCGTTAAGTGGTTTAACTCTGAAAAGGGCTACGGCTTCATCGAGCGTGCGGACGGCGAAGGCGATATCTTCGTCCACTACTCCGAGATCCAGGGCAGCGGCTTTCGCACCCTAGAAGAAAACCAGCAGGTCACGTTCGAGGTAGGCTCCGGCCCGAAGGGTGAGCAGGCCCAGTCCGTGTCCGTAGTTTAGGCGGCCGGCTCCCTCGCTCAGGCCTTCCCGCTTTGGCCTTCCTGTTAAGGCGTTTCGGCGTAGCCGCGGCGGGTATCCCACCACTCGGTGAACTTATTCTGCAGTTTCTGCAGGCCCACGCCGATGACCACGGCGGCGATGATGCTGACCACCACCGCCAGCACCGGCGAATTGGAAAAGGCCATGCCGCCCAAGTAGCCAATGGCGAGTGCCTGGGCCGCCCAGAGCGCAACACCAATGGTGTCGAAGAAAACAAAGACGAGCCACGGGAAGCGCATGGACCCCAGCAGGATGGTCATAAACAGGCGCGCTGAAGGAATGAAGCGGGCAATAATAATGGCCGCACCGCCGCCGCGGCGCATATTGCGCTTGACCCAGTTGAGTCCCTCGTAGGCCTTAGAACCTTTAGGCACGCGCTGGAGCAGGGGCATGAAGCGCGTGCCCAGCAGGAAACAGAGATTATCGCCCATCATGGCGGCAATGAGCGCTACAAAAAACATGGTGGGCAGGTGTGGAAAGCCCTGGGAGCCGGACCAGGCGCCGGCCATATTGAGCGGGATTTCAGAAGGCAGCACGGGGAAGAAGCAGTCACCGAAGATCAGCACGCCGACCAGCGGGTAGATCCACTCTGTGGACATGACGGTTTCGATCCACATAGTGATGGTGTCAACCATGAATCCTCCCCGGGCGTCGTCTTGGGTGTGCTATTGTGCCCCACAATGCTTTCACAGCTACTGGGCGTTCTAAGTAGGCCAGTATAGACCCGTTCCGTGGGGGTACATAGTGCCCCTGAAAACGGCCTTTTGGCAGTACCGCGTATATGGTGCGAGAAAGGAAATGCAGATCAACTGTGTACGCTAGGGGCGATTGCTGAAAGCGTGCATACCTTATTGTTCGCATCATCGAAAGGGATGAAGTCGAAGTGGCAGAAGCAGCCGGGCCGGGAAAGACCTTGGTGATCGTCGAGTCGGCGACGAAGGCGAAGAAGATTCAGCCTTACCTCGGAGATAACTACATCGTGGAGGCCTCCGTGGGCCATATCCGCGATCTTCCCCGCGGCGCTGCGGACGTGCCGGCTAAGTATAAGAAGGAATCTTGGGCGCGCCTCGGCGTGAACCCGGAGGATGACTTCGCCCCGCTGTATGTGGTGAGCCCCGATAAGAAGAAAAAGGTCGCGGACCTCAAGTCCAAGCTGAAGCAGTGCGATCAGCTCTACCTCGCAACAGACCCCGACCGCGAGGGCGAGGCCATCGCCTGGCACCTGCTGGAGGTCCTCAAGCCTAAGGTGCCGGTGCGCCGCATGGTTTTTAACGAGATCACCAAGTCCGCGATCCTGGAGGCCGCGGATAATACCCGCGATCTGGATTACAACCTTATCGACGCCCAGGAAACCCGCCGCATCCTCGACCGACTCTACGGCTATGAGGTCTCCCCGGTGCTGTGGAAGAAGGTCATGCCGCGGCTTTCTGCCGGCCGCGTGCAGTCGGTGGCCACCCGCGTCATCGTCGAGCGCGAGCGCGAGCGCATGGCGTTCATCCCGGCCGACTACTGGGACCTAGCCGCCACGCTAGATACCGGCGCTGCGGACGCGGACAACCCCGCTACTTTCGACGCCCGCCTCACGGCCGTCAATAGCAAGCGCGTGGCCTTGGGCCGCGACTTTGATGACCGCGGAAACGTCAAGAGCAAAGACGTCATCGTCATCACCGAGCCGCAGGCCAAGGCGCTAGAAACCGCGCTGCGCGGCGCGGATATGCAGGTCGCCGGGGTGGAACACAAGCCCTATACGCGCAAGCCCTATGCGCCGTTTATGACCTCGACGCTGCAGCAGGAGGCTGGCCGCCGCCTGCACTTTACCTCTGAGCGCACCATGCGCATTGCGCAGCGCCTGTACGAAAACGGCCACATTACTTATATGCGTACGGACTCCACCTCGCTGTCCAAGCAGGGCCTGTCCGCTGCGCGCAATTCCGCTACCAGCATCTATGGTGCAGAGTACGTCTCTGATTCCCCGCGCGTGTATGACCGCAAGGTGAAAAACTCCCAGGAGGCTCACGAGGCTATCCGCCCGGCCGGCGAGTCCTTCGCCACCCCGGGCCAGCTCTCCGGCCAATTGGATGCGGAGGAGTTTAAGCTTTATGACCTGATTTGGAAGCGTACCGTCGCCTCCCAGATGGCCGATGCCAAGGGAACCTCCATGAAGGTCACCGTAGCCGGCACCGCCGCCACCGATAAGGGCAGCTACGACGTGGAATTTTCCGCCACCGGCCGCACCATTACCTTCCCCGGCTTCTTGAAGGCCTACGGCGCGGACGACGCCAAGGGTGATAAGAAGGGCGAGACCCGCCTGCCGCATTTGGAGGAGGGCCGTGCCCTGACCGCCAAGGAGGTTTCCGCCGAGGGCCATTCCACCAACCCGCCGGCGCGCTATACCGAAGCCAGCCTGGTCAAGAAGATGGAGGACCTGGGCATCGGTCGCCCGTCCACCTACGCGTCCATCATCAAGACCATCCAGGACCGCGGCTATGTGGTCTCGCGCGGCAATGCGTTGGTGCCCTCCTGGGTTGCCTTCGCCGTCGTGGGCCTGTTGGAGGAAAACTTCACCGAGCTGGTGGACTATGACTTCACCTCTTCCATGGAAGACGAGCTAGACCAGATTGCCACCGGCATCGAGGACGGCACCGCCTGGCTAAACGGCTTCTACTTTGGCAACGCCGAGGCCAACGAGCAGAAGGCGGCCTCCATCGCCCGTCACGGCGGCTTGAAGTCGCTTATCGACGTCAACCTGGAAGCCATAGACGCCCGCAAGGTCAACTCGCTACTGCTTTATACCGACACCGAGGGCCGCGACGTCTTCGTCCGCGTGGGCCGCTACGGCCCGTATATCGAGCGCGCCGTTGGTACCAACGATGACGGAAGCATCGAGTATCAGCGCGCTAACCTGTCCGAAACCGTCACCCCGGATGGCCTGAATGAGGAGCTGGCGGAAAAGCTCTTCGCCACTCCGCAGGGCGGCCGCGAGCTGGGCGAGAACCCGGAAAACGGCCGCATGATTGTGGCCAAGGAGGGCCGCTTCGGACCGTACGTTACCGAGGTCGTCCGCGAGGATGAGCGGGAGAAGGCCGAGGGTGAGGCCGAGGAGGTCGTCGCCAAGGAGCGTGCCGAGGAAGACAAGCAGCGCGCCGAGGAAGGCAAGCGCGCCAAGAATTGGGAAACCAAGACGGCCGCAAAGCAGAAGGAAAAGCGCGTCAAAGAGTACATCGAAAACAAACTCAAGCCGGGTACGGCCTCGCTGTTTAGCTCGATGGAGCCTTCTACGGTCACCCTCGAAGAGGCACTTAAGCTGCTTTCCCTGCCGCGCGAGGTGGGCGAGGACGACGGCGTGATGATCACCGCGCAGAACGGCCGCTATGGCCCATATCTGAAGAAGGGAAATGACTCGCGTTCCTTGGCCAAGGAAGAGCAGATCTTCACCGTCACCTTGGACGAGGCCCGCCGCATCTACGCCGAGCCGAAGCGTCGCGGCCGCGCTGCGGCCCAGCCACCGATTAAGCAGCTGGGCGATAACGACGTCTCCGGCAAGCCCATGACCGTCAAGGACGGCCGCTTCGGTCCGTATGTCACCGATGGCACCACCAATGCCTCCCTGCGCCGCGGCGATGACCCGGAGCAGCTTACCGACGCCCGCGCGAACGAACTCCTTTCCGAGCGCCGCGCCAAGGAAGCTTCCGGCGAGACCAAGAAGAAGTCCACCAAGAAGTCCTCTAAGAAGACGACGAAGAAGAAGGCGACCAAGAAGGCCGCCAAAAAGTCCACGAAGAAGGCTGGCAAGAAGGCAACTAAGAAGCCTTCGCCCGGCACGAAAAACGTGGTGAAGGCCGGCTCGCGCAAAAAGTAACCGCGTAAGGTGGCGGGTATGAACGATTTTCTTGCCCGCACCCAAGAAGGCGCCGCGGCCCTGTGCCGCGCCGTGTCCGATATCAGTGCACGGCCGCAGCTAATTGCCTCGGTCAGCGAAGAACCCGCCGTTGTTGCCGGAGTTGTAGCCGGGGCCATCGCCCAAGTGGAAAAGGCCCGCACCCTGACTCGGCCTTCGGCGCTCGGCGTGGCGGCCGTAACGGCGAACCATGCCGCCTATGCGTGGAGCCTCTATCGCCGCGGCGCGCGCAATGATGCCCTGGGCTGGGGCCTGCGCGCGGCCGCATGGGGCGCGGGCGTTGCCGCCACTCGCACACAACCGACGGCCGCCGCAGTCGCGGTGGGCGGCGCGGCGGTGCTCACGACCTCGGCTTTGGCGGGAGACCCAGCGCTGCGCACCGATGCTGGCAAGGGCATGAGCCACGGCGCCAACCTGCTCGTTGTGGCCGAGGGGCTGACGGCCCTGCGCGCGGGGCTCGCGCAGCGATATCGCGGTAAGCGGAAGCAGGAGGCGCGCCTAGTGGGCGCGGCCGAGGCGGGCGCCCTAGTTGTCGGCCACCTGCTGCTCCTTGATGGCCTGCGCCGCACCCGGTAACTGCGGCTGCATCGTCGGGCCGTAGGACAGGCGGCGGTGCACGGCCTCAAAAGGTCCGCGGCGGTCGAAGACTTCCAGCACGCAGGCCCCGATAAGCGTGGCCAGCCACACCGCGAAGGCCAGCGCGGCTTGGCCAAAGGCGCCCAGTTCGTGGCCGAAGTTCAGCGTGAATGGGTGCACGAGGAAGAAAAAGAGAATGGACTGCCCTACGTAGCCGCTCATGGAGCGCTTGCCCAGCGCCGCAAAGGGCCACAGCACTGCGGGCAGTGGCGCGCCGGCCGAAAGCCGCTCCTGCACCGGCTGCAGCAGCAGCGCGAGCCCGGCCAGGATGCCAGGCCCGGTAAAGACGCCGATGAAAGCGTTGGCATTATTGGCCGCATTGGCCCAGCGCTGCTCGATGACCCCGAGCGTGCTCAAAGACCACAAGGTGCCGATAACCACGGTGATGGCCGCTGCAATGGCGACCCAGCGTAGGAGGGTGGGGCGGTGAGAGGGGACGTCGGCAAGCACGCCCTGGCGCGCCCATACAAAGCCCACCAGCATCACGGGCAGGTACATCAGCAAAATGATCGGCGTGGCCAAGGCCTGGCTGCCTAAAGTAATAAGCTGGCTGAGCAGCAGATCGGGGTAGGACTCGATGGTGCCAATGCCCTCCGTGGCCACCACGCCGCTGGGATCCGCAGCACCGGAAATGAAGGCTACCACCCCGCCCAGTGCGCACAGTGCGAACAAAATATAAGCAACGAGCATGAGGGTAGAATCCCGCTTGCGCAGCAGGAAGGCGATGATAATTCCGGCCACGCCATAGAAGAACATAATGTCGCCCCAAAACAGCAGCACCAAGTGCACTGCGCCCATCGCGGCCAAGAAGGCATAGCGCTTGGCGATGACCCCGCGTGCCGCCCGCACCGGAAACCCGCGCCGCCACAGACTCATCGCAATGAGTCCCACGCCAAAGCCGAGCAGGGTAGAGAACATGGGCAGTCCGCGGTTGTGGACAAAGAAGGCGCCAAAGACGACGGCCGCCTTATCCCACGCGCTGCCATCGATGATGCCGCCGAAATAGCTGCCCGGCCGGTCGGTGGTGATGATCCATGCCGTGGTCATATTGGCCATGGCGATGCCTAGGAGGGCCATGCCGCGCGCCACATCGGGCACGATCATGCGGGGCCGTGGAGCTGAGCTCACTGAAAAACCTCGTTATACCTCGGAACGTTCTGCCAGGGTAGCGCGGATAGGGCGAGCCAGCTGGGTCATGCGGTGACGCCCGCGCAGCTCAATGGATTTCATCATAGTCCAGCGGGCCTGCTCGGCCTCATTGGCGGTCTTGAGCGTGGCGGCGTTGGTAAGCACCTGGCCCGGGGTGTCCTTGGCCAGCTCGGTCAGGCGCGCGGCCTCGTTTACAGCGTCACCGATGACGGTGTATTCGAAGCGATCCGCGCCGCCGATGTGCCCGGCGACGACGTGCCCCGCCGCCACACCGATGCCCGCTTGCAGCTCCAGCCCGCGCAACTCGCCGCGCAGCTCGCGAGCGGCCTGCAGAGCCATGGAGGTGGAATCATAAACATTGAGCGGCGCGCCAAAGACAGCCAGCGCGGCATCGCCTTGGAACTTGTTAATGATGCCCTTGTTGCGGTGCACCACCTTGACGACGTGCTCGAAGAACTTATTGAGCTCCTCCACTACCTCCTCGGGGGAGTGGTTGACGGCGAAGGTAGTAGAACCGATGACGTCAATGAAAAGAACCGCGACCTTGCGGTCCTCGCCGCCCAACTCGGGGCGCTCCTCTAGGGCGCGCTGCGCCACCTCGGCGCCGACGTAGCGGCCGAAGATATCGCGCACGCGCTGGCGCTCGCGCAGGCCACGCATCATCTCGTTGAAACCGGCCTGCAGTACGCCCAGCTCGGACCCGTCATAGATATCGACCTCGGCATTGTTCTCGCCGCGGCGCACCCGGTTAATGGCGTCCTGCAGCTCCACAATCGGGTCCACCACGCTCATCACCGCGAAGCTAGTACCGATAAACCCGGTGGCCAGGGCGGTAAGTGCCAGGGCAGTGATGGCGGGAACCAGGTCTCCGGCGGTGCCGGAGAAGAGCCCGGTGCGCTGCGCGATGAGCACCAGCAAGATGCCGACCAGCGGCACGCCGGAGGTCATCAGCCAGGCCGAAATGAGGCGGTACTTGATGGGCGGCTCCAGGGTGGCATCCTCGAAGCGGCGCGCCACCGCCTGGGCGGCCACCGGGCGCACGAGGCGTTCTGCCTGCAGGTAGGTCAAGATGACCACTACGAGGCCGGCCAGGGTGGCGGACACGCCCACGACGAGCCCGAGGCGGCCGGATTCCCGGCCGGAAATCACCACGGCCAGGATGATGCCGATGAGCCACACCGCGGCCGCCACCACGGATTGGTAGACGGGGATGCGCATGACCAAGTTGCGCACCATATTCGGATCGTGCTCGTCCGGGTTGCGCTGCCAGTCCAGCACCGGGCGGAAAAGCAGCAGGGTGACGGCGATGCCGATGACCACGGCAAAGATGAGGTACACCGCGGCGACGCCCATCAGGCTGGGCAGCTCGGCGGCAAAATCCTTAATCTCCGGCATCGGCAAGAAATAGAGGACAAAGGTCATAATCGCGATGGCACCGATAAGGTTCGCGCCAAGGACTAAGGCGGCGTAGACCGGCCATTGGGTACCCATGAGCCATCGAGCGCCGCGCAGTAGTCTGTTCATGCCTTCATACTTTAGTAAGACCAGTAGGCTAGGGCGAGTGAATACCGGAAGCGTTGCGCAAAGATTGGCAGATACCCCAGGTGTGGCCCGCACTATCCTGGGCGCCGCCCGGGCAGCTCGGGGGATGCCGGGGGCAGACCCGCGGGCGATGAGCCATTCCTGGCTATTTACCGGGCCGCCGGGCTCCGGCCGTTCCCTGGCCGCCATCGATTTTGCGGCCGCGCTCATGTGTACGGATCCGGAGGAACCGGGCTGCGGCCGGTGCGAGGCCTGCCGTGCGGTGCTGGAGACCAAACAGCACACCGATCTGGTCCTCGTGGATCCACAGGAGGTCATCATTCCCGTGGATACGGTGCGCGAGGTCATCGGCCGCGCGGCGAGCCTGCCCACGGTGGCGCCATGGCGCGTGGTGATCTTCAATAATGCCGACCGCCTCAACAATAACGGTGCGAATGCCCTGCTCAAGACGGTGGAGGAGCCGCCGGCGCGCACCGTAATTATCATGTGCGCTCCTTCCGACGCCCCCGAGGACTTCTCCCAAACCCTCCGCTCACGCTGCCGTCACCTCTACATCCCCTCCCCGTCGGTGAAGAGCATTACCGCCCAGTTGGTCAGCGAGGGCGCTTCGGATCATGACGCCCACTTGGCCGCCCTTACCTCCCTCCGCCACGTCGGCAGGGCGCGGCGCCTAGTCAACGATCCGGCCGTGCAAAAGCGCCGCGCGGTGGCCATCAACCTGGCAGAAGAGGTCTTCCACGGCTCTCAGGGCTTCCAAGCGGTGACCTCGCTGCTGAAGATGGTGGACGCGGAGGCGAAGGACTCGCACAAGGAACAAGAAGAGGCCGAGCTGGCGAAGTTGGAACAGACCCTCGGCGTCGGTGCGAAGGGCAAGGGCGCGGCCAAGGCGCAGCGCGACGCCCGCTCCGCCATCAAGGAACTGCAGGACCAGCACAAAAAGCGGGCGAAGCGACGCGTGATCGACAACCTGGACCTGGTGCTTGTTGATCTCTCCGGCGTCTACCGCGATGCACTCATGCAGAAGGTGGGCGCGCAGGTGGATCTCACCCACCCGGATTTTGCTGGACTTTCTGGTGAGATCGCGCAGCGCGTGAGCGAGGAAGGCTTGCTGGACTGCCAGGCGGCCATCACGCTGTGCCGCGAGCAGCTGACCCAAAACGTCGGCACGCAGATTGCCTTCGACGGGTTGGTGGGCCGCCTGCGCCGTGCGTGCCTGTAGGCGGGGCCCGATTTCTATTCCGCGGCGCCCCTAGGTTAAACTCTCTTTTGCTGCACTGGCGCATGCCGAGCAGCGCGCCGCCTTAGCTCAGTCGGTAGAGCATTTCACTCGTAATGAAAAGGTCGCGAGTTCGATTCTCGCAGGCGGCTCCACAGTGGCCGCAGGTGTATAGCCTGCGGCCTTTCGCGGTTTCGGGGGTGGGCGGCGCGTTAAGCCTCGCCGTGGTTAGTCAGCAGGCGCGGGACCACCTTGCCGGTAGCGTTGCGCGGGAGCTTGGCCAGGAAGTGCACGTCGCGCGGAACGGAGTGATCGGCAAGCTTGGTGCGGACCCAGTCGCGGATGGAGTCGGCGGTGAGGGCCTTTCCAGCGGCGTCGGCAGTAGGCACCGCCCACACGGCGATGCGCTGGAAAGTCTCGCTATCCTTTACGCCGCCGGCGTGGACCTCGTGGATGCCGGGCATGGCCTCGAGGACCTCGGTGACGGACTGCGGGTGGACGTTTTCGCCGCCGACGATGATCATGTCATCGGCGCGGCCGACCACGTGCAGGAAGTCGTGCTCGTCGATGTAGCCCAAATCGCCGATGGAAATGAGCCCGTCCACCTTATTGAGCCGCAGGTTCGGGTTGGTATAGCCGGTCATTGCGGTGGAGTTGGTCAGGTAGATCTCTCCCACCTCACCGCGCGGAACCGGGTGGCCCTCCTTATCGAGGATGCGCAGCTTCGTGCCGGAGGCCACGCGCCCGGCGATGGTGGGGTTGGCGGCCACCTGATCCATGGTGGCGGTCGTCGCCAGCGCGAGTTCGGTGGATCCGTACACGTTGCACAGGATGGCGCCGAAGCGCTCATTGGTCTCCTTGACCACCTCCGGGGTCAGCGCATTGCCGGCCGAGGCAATGAATTTCAGGCTCGAGGTATCGAACTCGCCGGCCGGGTCCCGCTCCACCAAGCGCTTAAAGAAGATGGGGGAGGAAATCATGCCATCGAGGCGGTAGCGCTGGACATCGTCAAGCACCTGCTCCGCATCGAATACCCGGCGGGTGACGATGGTATTGCGCAGGCCAAGGGCAATATTGATGCAGGCCCAGCCCCAGGTATGAAAAATGGAGGCGGTGAGCTGCAGGCGCTGGTCGGCGCGCCACGGAATCGTATCCACGATGGAGGCCAGCACCACGGGCAGGGTCGGTTCCGGCCGCACAATGCCCTTCGGAATGCCGGTGGTGCCGGAGGACATGAGCACGATTGGGCCGTGCTTGGGGAAGCGCGGCAGCTCCACGGCCGGTGGGTTCTTCACAATCTTGTCCAGCTTCGGCAGATCGCTTGCGCCCGTATCGTGCGCGATAATGACCGGGATATCGGTGTCCACGCGGTCGATGAACTCATCATCCACCACGAGCACGTTGATGCCATTTTCCTCGATGCAGCCGGCCAGCTGTTCCGGGGAAGAACCCACGTTGAGCAGGTAAATAGAAGCGCCCACATAGCCCTTGGCGCCGAGTGGAATGATGATGCCGCGGCCGTTGCGCGCCATGACGCCGAGGCGAATCTCGGGCAGGTCCAGCGAGCGGAGATAGCGGGCGAAGCCCTGCGTGTGGGTGCGCAGCTGGCGGTAGGTGAGGGTGCCGTCGTCGTCGATAAGCGCCAAGCGCTCCGGGCAGGCGAGGTAGCACTGTTCTATCTCGCGCGCGGTGGTGAAGCGGTAGCGGGCCAGGTTCGGCAGCAGATTGAGCTGGGCCTTCGCGCCGCCTTGGTGGCTGACAAGTCCGGCGTTAAGAAGCGCCGGCACGAACCGGCCGAGGGCTGCAGCGTGGAATGTGAAATCAGAAAAATTCACGATCGGGAAAGCTCCAAATTAGCGAAGATAACGAAAAGATAACCATGGACGATATCGTGAGAGAGGCGGGCGGTGTTGCCGCCAACTCGAAATATGTTACAGAAGTGACTACAGTTACCTGAAGTTACTGGTGTTTCTAGAAAAGGATCTCATGAAATCTCTGCAGCTGAAAGTACTCTCCGTGGTGGCTTCCGCGCTGACCGTGCTGGGTGCGGTGGCCGCGCCGCAGGCCACCGCCGCGGAGCGCAACCTAGTAGCCTTCGGCGATTCCGTCTTGGCGGATCCAGATGCCGGCGCCTACTTCGCCCACCGCTACGATCCCTCTAAAGGTGTGGGCGTAGATTGCCCGACCTCCAATAACTACGCCAAGCGCGCCGGCGCCAAGCTGCGCCTTCCGGTGCGGGACTTCTCCTGCTCCGGTGCCGTGTCCATGTCCCCCGGCCCGCAGGTTTCCCAGCAGGTGGATGCGGCCATCCGTACCGGCGCGCTGAGCCCGGCCACTAACCGCGTGGTCATCACCACCGGCTTTAATGACACCTACAACCACCGCGATATGAACCTGCCGCAGATTCGCAAGCAGTTCGCGGACCGCACCGCCCCGCAGATCGAGCGCATTAAGCGCGCAGCCCCGAACGCCCGCGTGCAGATCGTGGGATACCCCACCATCGGTTCCGGCCCGTACTACTGCCTATTCCACTTCGGTCCGCGCCCGGCCGATTCCACCTTCCTGCCGGGCATTCAGGACTTTGAGAATAAGGCGCAGTGGATGCAGGTAGATCTGGCGGCGCGCACCGGCGTGCAGTTCCTAGACCTGAAGCCCTCTACTCGCAATAACGGCATGTGTGCCGATGCAAACCAGCGCATGTGGGCTGGTCTGGTGGACTTTACTGGTGGTGACGGCAACCTTCCCATCCATATGAACCAGCGCGGCCACGAGCATACGGCCAACGTCATTGCCCGCTCCTAAAAAGAGTTTTCAATAATGCGCCGGTTTTGAAAATACTGGTACGCTCGGGCGCATGACTGTAAAAGCTGTTATTGCCCGTTCCAAGGGCGCGGAAGTCGAAACCGTCAACATTGTCGTTCCTGATCCCGGCCCTAACGACGTCATCGTGCGCGTCCAGGCCTGCGGTGTGTGCCACACCGACCTTGCCTACCGTGATGGCGATATTGAAGACGCCTTCCCCTTCCTGCTCGGCCACGAGGCCGCTGGCGTGGTAGAGACCGTAGGTTCTGCGGTTACCCACGTGGAGGAAGGCGACTTCGTCATTTTGAACTGGCGCGCCGTGTGCGGCGAGTGCCGCGCCTGCAAGAAGGGCGAGCCAAAGTACTGCTTCAATACCCACAACGCCTCCAAGAAGATGACCCTCGAGGATGGCACCGAGCTCACCCCTGCGCTGGGCATCGGTTCCTTCGCTGAGAAGACCCTGGTCCACGAGGGCCAGTGCACCAAGGTGGAAGACACCGACCCAGCCGCCGCCGGCCTACTGGGCTGCGGCATCATGGCGGGCCTCGGCGCAGCCGTGAACACCGGCGATATCCAGCTCGGCGAGTCCGTTGCCGTCTTCGGCTGCGGCGGCGTGGGTATGGCTGCCATTGCGGGCGCCAAGCTGGCGAGCGCGGCCAAGATCATTGCTGTGGACATCGACGAGTCCAAGCTGGAGACCGCCCGCGAGTTCGGCGCGACCGACACCATCTGCTCCAAGGATCTGTCGGAGCAGGAGGTTATTGACGCCGTCCGCGAGCTCACCGGCGGCTTCGGCACCGACGTCTCTATCGACGCCGTGGGCATTCAGCCCACCTGGCGCCAGGCCTTCTACTCCCGCGACCACGCCGGCCGCATGGTCATGGTGGGCGTGCCGAACCTCACCGACCACGTGGATATCCCGGCCATCGACCTCTACGGCCGCGGCGGTTCCATTAAGCCCGCGTGGTACGGCGATTGCCTCCCAGAGCGTGATTTCCCCGCTTATGTGGCGCTGTCTAAGGCCGGCAACTTCCCGCTGGATAAGTTCGTCTCCGAGCGCATTGCGCTTGACGACGTCGAGCAGGCCTTTACCACCATGAAGTCCGGCAAGGTTCTACGTTCGGTGGTGGAGTTCTAATGCGTATCGATAGCACGGTTACTTCTGGCAAGTTCCGCCTCGATGGCGGCGAGTGGGACGTGGACAATAACGTCTACGTCGTGGGCGATGACTCCAGCGTGTACGTGGTGGACCCCTCCCACGATCTCGATGCGGTAGCAGAGCTCGTTGGCGACCGTCGCGTGGAAGGCATCTTGCTCACCCACGCGCACAATGACCACTGCGAGCTCGCCCCCGAGGCCGCCAAGCGCTTCGATACCGAGGTCTACCTGCACCCGGACGATGACATGCTGTGGCAGGAGTCCAATGGTGATGCTCCGTACACGCCATTGGCGGACCGCGGCCAATTCGATATTGGCGGCGAGAAGATTACGGTCTACCACACCCCGGGCCACTCCCCGGGCTGCGTGGTGCTGCACGTGGGCGAGACGCTGCTGTCGGGCGATACGCTCTTCAACGGTGGCCCTGGTGCCACCGGCCGCAAGTACTCCGACTTCGATGTGATCATCGAGTCGCTGAAGAACGTCGTCTTCACCCTGCCCGAGGACACCAAGGTCCTGCCAGGGCATGGCGACGCTACGACGGTGGGCGCGGAGGCCGCGCGCATCGACGAATACATCGAGCGCGGCTACTAGCCTCTAGTACGCCCGCAGGTACTCGCCGTAGCCGGACTTGAGTAACGGCTCGGCGAGTTTTTCTAGCTGGGCGCGGTCGATGAAGCCCGCCTCGTATGCGGCGACCTCGGGCGATCCGATAACGATGCCGGTGCGTTTTTGCATCACCTCGACGTAGGCGGAGGCCTCGCTCATCGAGTCCACCGTTCCCGTATCGAGCCACACGCTCCCGCGGTGCAGGCGCTGGACATTGAGCTCGCCGCGGCGCAGGTACTCTTCGTTCACGGCCGTGATTTCCAGTTCGCCGCGGCCGCTGGGCTCGATGCCCTTGGCTATCTCCACCACGGAGTTGTCATAAAAGTACAAGCCCACCACCGCGTGGTTCGACCGCGGCACTTCCGGCTTTTCCTCGATGCTCAGCGCATGGCCGGCGGCGTCGAATTCCACGACACCATAGCGCTGCGGATCCGAGACCTCGTAGGCGAAGATGATGCCGCCCTCCGGATCTTGGCAGTGGGCGAGCTCGCCGCCGAAGCCGTGGAAGATATTATCGCCGAGTACCAGCGCGACGCTGTCGTCTCCAATAAACTCCTCGCCAATCAAAAAGGCCTGCGCGAGCCCCTCCGGCCGCGGTTGGACCGCGTAATCGATCATGAGTCCGAGCTGCGATCCATCGCCAAAGAGGCGCTGGAAGGCCCCCGCATCCTCCGGGGTGGTAATGATGAGGATTTCCCGAATACCCGCCTGAATGAGCGTGGTTAGCGGGTAATAAATCATCGGCTTGTCATAAATGGGCATGAGCTGCTTCGAGATGCCCTTGGTAATCGGGTAGAGCCGCGTGCCGGAACCGCCGGCCAGGATGATGCCTTTCATTTAATCCTCCGGGTACAGCGCCAAGTACAGGGCCAGGGCCGCGCGCCAATTCTGCGGCTTGAAGCCGGTAGCCTCGATTTTATCTAGCGCAAGCGTCGACTCCTTGGGGCGCGGCGCCTCGGGGCCCGCGATCTCGCGGTACTGCTCGGTGCTTACCGGAGTGACCTCGGCCGGGTCGTGGCCGAGACCGATGAACACGGCCATGGCAATCTCATCGCGGCCCACGGTATCGCCTGAGTTGGAGAGGTTATACACGCCGTAGTCCGCACCGGAGTTGAGCAGGTGCACGATGCCTTTGGCCAGGTCCTCGGCAAACGTGGGTCGCCCGCGCTGGTCGTGGATGACCTTCGGTTCCACTCCCTTTGCGGCCAGCCCGCGCATGGTGGACATGAAATTCTCGCCATCGCCAAAGACCCACGAGGTACGGATGACGTAGTGCTGCGGCGCGGTCTGCGCGGCGGTATCGCCTGCGGCTTTCGACGCCCCATACGCACTCAGCGGCGACGGCAGTTCCTCCTCAGTGTGGATCTCGTTGGTGCCGTCGAAGATATAGTCGCTCGACACATGCACCAGCGTGAGTTGGTTCTCCGCGGCGATGCGCGCCAGACGTGCGGGCGCTTCCGCATTGACGGCCCAGGCAGCGGCGCGGTCGTTTTCGGCACCGTTGACGTCGTTATACGCCGCGCAATTGATGATGGCGGAGTACTGCTTCCAATTCCGTTCTGGTGGGGCGGTGATGTCGAAGTCGGCGTGGGTGCAAAACTCGGCGTCGGCAAGCAGGCGTTTAAGCGCCCGCCCCAACTGTCCATTCGCACCCGTGACGAGGATGCGCCGGGCGGGCATTGGGCTCACATCTGTGAGAGCGGGGTGCTGCTTGTCTTTCTCTGAAATCTCGGTGGGCTCCAGCGGCCAGTCCACGATGTTGAGGTTCACCGCGGAATAGCGCGCCTCGGCCGACCAGTGCTCATTCACCAGGTAGCAGTAGGAGGTTTCCTCCAGCGCCTGAAAGCCATTGGCGACGCCCCGCGGGACAAACACCGCAGTCTCCGGACCCACCTCGTGGGTGACGACCTCGCCAAAGCTTTCCGACCCCTCGCGCAAGTCGCACCATGCACCGAAGATCTTGCCCTGCGCCACCGAGACGAGCTTGTCCCACGGCTCGGCGTGCAGGCCGCGCGTAGCACCGGCGTGGTTGAAAGAGATATTGTTCTGCACCGGCTGGAAGCTCGCGAGCTCGGGCGCGAGTCCGGTGAATTTTTCGCGTTGCCAATTCTCCTTGAACCAGCCGCGGTTATCGCCGTGCACGTCGAGGTCGATGATGAGCAGCCCCGGGATGGCGGTTTCGGTAATACGCATATCTACTGTCCTTGCTGCTTGTAGCGGGCTTCCACGTTTTCTTTCTCGGGCTTCCACCAGCCTTCGTTATCGCGGTACCACGCGATGGTGTCTTCGAGACCGGCGCGGATATCCGTGAACCGCGGGGTCCATCCCAGCTCGCGACGCAGCTTGGCGGCGTCCATCGCATAACGTTGGTCATGGCCGGGGCGGTCCGCCACGTGCTCATAGAGCGCGCGCCCATTGCGGGTGTGGCCCATGATTTCGCAGATCAGCTCAATGACCTGCTTATTATTAATATCTTCCTGGTCCGCGCCGATATTGTAGGTCTCGCCGATGCGGCCCCGCTCGAGGATGGCGAGCACCGCTTCGTTGTGGTCATCGACGTGGATCCAATCGCGCACCTGCTCACCCGTGCCATAGAGCTTGGGCGTGCGTCCGGAGAGGATATTGGTGATCTGGCGGGGAATGAACTTCTCGATGTGCTGGTAAGGCCCGTAATTATTGGAGCAGTTTGAGATGGTGGCGCGCAGTCCGAAGGAACGCACCCATGCCCGCACGAGGTGGTCAGACCCCGCCTTGGTTGCCGAATACGGGCTGGAGGGAGCGTAGGCGGTGTGCTCGCTAAATTTGGTCGCTGCTCCTATCTCGAGGTCGCCGAAAACCTCGTCAGTGGAGACATGGTGGAAGCGGGTATCGTGCTTGCGGCAGGCTTCCAGAAGGGTGAAGGTGCCTACGAGGTTCGTGTGGATGAAGGGCGAGGGGTCGCGCAAAGAATTATCGTTATGGGACTCGGCGGCAAAATGAACCACTACATCGGCAGCGGCGACGAGCGGTTCTACGGTGGCGGGATCGGCGATATCGCCCTCCACGAGGTCAATATCGAGGCCGGCGAGGTTGGCGCGGTTTCCGGCGTAGGTGAGCTTGTCCAGCACCGTAACGCGGGTATCGGGACGCGCCTGGCATATAAGGCGCACGAAATTGGCGCCGATAAAACCGGCGCCGCCAGTGACGAGCATCGTTTGCATGGTTATCCAGTGTAGGGCAGTCGGGCGCGCGGCTGTGGCAGGCTGCGGGCCCCGGTCAGGCCGCGCCCGGGGGTGACGGCGGTGGCGAAGACGGATCGGTGAGCCTGCGGGCCGGGGCTTGTTCCGCGGCGGGGTGGTCGTTGACCTCCACGGTGGGCGATAGGCCGTTGGTGTGGGCGGCTCGGTATCCTACCCGGCCCGTGTCGGGATCCCGTTCGGCGTGTCCCATTCCATTGCGGCCATCGCGGTAATCGTTATTGTCCACGTGGTGCCGGCGGCACAACAGAGTGAGGTTCTTGAGGTCGGTGGCGCCACCGTGAGACCAGGCTTGGAGATGGTGAACGTCGCAGTCCTGCCAGGGGCGGTTACACTCTGGGTGCGTGCAGACGAGCTCGGAGGCTGCGAGGGCGAGCTTTTGCCAGAGGGAAGCGGTGCGCTTGGTGCGGCCAAGCTCGAGGGGGAAGCCCTTGTCGTCCACAGCGCAGAAGAAATCGTGCCGCGCGCCGCCGAGGCGGAGGAGGTCGAGCGGGGTGAGCTCGATGCCGGTGCTGGTGGCGAAGCGGGTATCTCCGCCCATTGCCTCCAGTTCTTCCAATGTGGTGGCGACGAAGAAGGAGCCGAGGCCGTCGGAGTTCTTTTGGGTGGCGGAAAGGTAGCTCGACAGGGCGGCGGTTAGTTGGTCCGCCATGCGTTGGGCATAGGTGCGGGTATCGTCCTCGGGACTGAGATCCGCGCTGCCCTTATTCTTTGCGGGCGCGAAGGCGCTGGCGAGGATGGCGGCTGCGGAGGCATCGAGATAGCCGGAGATGTGCACGCCGCCGTCTGCATCTTGGCGGGAGATGCTAAAGCGGCGCTTGCGGGTAGCGGCGTGCGGATCGGGCTCGCCGGCTGGGTTGAGTGCGTGCTTATTCGCCTTGCGGATGGCCTTGCGCAGCCACTCTCGCAGAGAGTCGAAGGAACGACGCTTGGCCTGCTCGAGAGCTTGATTGCGCAGTTCGCTCGGGCCAGGGATGGCGTACTTGCTGAGGCTGCGCAACTCGTTTTCGATGAGGTTGAGGATGCGCTCGGGGATAGGCTCTTCCTCAAAGAGCTTCTTGCGGCGCTTCTCCTCCTCGCGGCGCTCGCGGTCAGCGCGGCGGCGGGATTCCTCCTCGGCTCGGGCGCGTGCGGCATCGTCAGCATCGGGGTCCGCAGGGGGAGTCGGCTCCGGATCGGGGATGGGTGCGAAGAGGTTGCGTCCATTGCGGAGGCGGGCGGCGGCCTCGGCATCGGTAAGGCCTAGGCGCGTGGTCAGGTAGTCCTTGGCCTTGGAGGAACCAACGCGGCGGCCGGCGTCATCCCGCTCCGCGATGAAAGCGAAGGCGGCGTCGATAGTGGACTTATTTCCTAGCGCCCGCTCCAAGTGCTCGAAATGAGGATGAAGAAGCTCGAAGGACAGATCGGAAGGATCCTGCATGAGGCTGCGCAGCTGGGTGAGCCCAGTGGCAACCTGTGCGACGGCGGAGTCTATCTCCGCGTGCTTGGTGGTCTGCATGATCCCTCCCTTCCAATTCGTTTACATGTTCTATTTTACCCAGATAAAACACCCCGTCAACAGGAAAGAAGGGTTTGGTCAATAGATTAGACATTCCCCAAACAAACGCAGACTAAACTCCGCGAAACGGGGCCAAAACCACTAACTCGGGAAGGGAGGAAGGGCCTTCTGGTTAAGCCAGGTGTCTACGGTGGCGTCGAAAAGCGCGGCGTCAGGAGCGGCGGCACGGAAGGAATCCAGCAGCATGGAAGGCTCTACCACCGAATGCTGGTGTTCGGTGAGGTAGCTGCGGAGGGTAGTAAAGAAGGCGTCGCCAAGCAGGCGGTGAATGGCGTGCACGGTCAAGGCTCCGCGCTTATACACGCGGTCATCGAACATATCGCGCGCACCCGGATCAGAAACGGTGAGGTTCTGCGCCTTGCGTCCCAGGACGTTGTAGTGGGAACGCGCCGCCTCGCGCGCGGTGGTCTCGCCCTTGTGCTCGCCCCATAGCCACTCGCTGTAGCAGGCAAAGCCCTCGTTGAGCCAGATATCCTTCCACTCGCCCAGGCCCACGGAATTGCCAAACCACTGGTGGGAAAGCTCATGGGCAATAAGACGCTCGAAGGCGTGGTCGCCCTTAATATGATTAGAGCCAAAGATGGACAGGCCCTGCGCCTCCAGCGGTATTTCCAGCTCATCTTCCGTGATGACCACCTGGTAATCTGTAAACGGGTAAGGGCCGTAAATGGAGGAGAAGAAGTCCACCATTTCCTGCTGCTGGGCAAACTCATCGAGCACGCGCTCGCGCAGCTCGGCCGGTGCCCAGGCGCGCGTGGAAGGCCCCAAATCAAAATTAGAGAACTCGCCTACCTGGACCGTCGCCAGGTAGGTGGCCATGGGCTCGCGGGTGCGGTAGTGCCACCGCGTGGTGGAGCCGCCCGCCCGGCGGGAGACGAGGTCACCATTGGATACCACGATGAAGGGATTATCGGCCGTAATGATGATGTCATAGTGCGCCTTTTCAGACGGCGTATCGTCACAAGGGAACCAACTCGGCGCGCCGTTGGGCTGGCTGGCCACCAGCGAGCCGGATTCGGTTTCTTCCCAGCCAATCTCGCCCCAGGTGGTGCGGATCGGCCGCGGGCTGCCGCCATAGCGAATAATCAGCTCAAATTCCGTACCAGCGGCAATCTCCTCAGCAAAACGCAGGCGCAGCTTGCCGGAAGACTGACGGAACTTAGCCACCCGCGGTGCACCCTTTGCGGTCACGCGCCGAGCCACCATCGCCCCGCCTAGGTCTAGGGTCAGCGACGTTAAATTCTCGTCGGCCCGGATGGCCAAAGTAGCCTCGCCTTGAAGTAGGTTGGGCTCCACGCGGTAGGTCAGATCCAGCGTGTAGTGGGAAACCTCGAAACCGAGGTTAAAATCCACGCCGGTATAAGGATCAGTGTGGGCACGCGAAAGGGCGGTAGGAAGCAACTTCATAATGCTGCAAGCCTACCGCCCTTTCAGCCGCGGAAAGAAACGAGCTTATTTATTGAAAGCGCGCTCGAAGACCGGCCAAGAATCCTTGAGGTCCGCAATCCAGTGCGGCCAGGAGTGGGTGCCGGTATTGCGGAAGTTGTAGGTCGCTGGGATGCCAGCCTGGTCCAGCTTGGCCTTAAAGTTGTGGGTGCAGTAGTTTACGCCAGCCTCGATGGCGCCGCCTTCCACCTGCAGCTGAGCGGAGCCCAAAGCAGCGGTAGCAGGGTTGTAGCCCTTAGCCACGTTATAGGAGAAGGTATCTTCCTTGCCTGCCAACCCAGAACCGGAAGAGATGTACAGCTCCGTGCCGCGCAGCTTCTCGTGGTTCATCATCGCGTCGTTATAGCGGTTGGTGGGGGAGCCGAACGGGCCCCACATCTGCTCCGTGGTAGCACCACCGCGGTTAACGGTAAGCTCAACGGCCTTGTGCTCTACCGGGTAAGCGGTAGCCGCGCAGCCGGCGTAGGAGCCGACGGCGTCGTAGAAGCCCTGGTTGTGCTCTGCCAGTAGCAGGGAGGAGGTGGCGGACATGGACATGCCCGCGATGGCACGGTGGTTATCGGCCTTGATATGGCCCTCGATGGCGCCCGGCAGTTCCTTGGTAAGGAATGTTTCCCACTTCTGCGGGCCCTTGAGGTACTTAGAGTTCGGCTCGGATACCCAGTCGGTGTAGTAGGAGAAAGCGCCGGCCTGCGGGATGACCACGTTGACGTTCTTGGAGTGGTAGAAATCAACGGCGTCAGAAAGCTTCAGCCAGTCCATGTCCTGCTCCGCGCCGCCTGCACCGTTGAGCAGGTAGATGGTCGGGCGGTTCTCATCCGTTGCGCGAATGACGGCCAGCGGAATCTTGCGGCCGTTCATGGCTGGGGAGGTGGCCTGCAGCTTTTCGACGCGCGGATCGTCCTTGTACTTCTGGTACCAGGTCTGCTGTTCCAGTTCCGGGGTGACCTCCAGTGGGGCCAGGGTGGACTGGGCGGCGTTGCCCGCTACCTGCTGCGGGGTGAGCTGTGCGGCCCCCGCCAGCGGGGCGGATGCTAGGCCGGCGCACACGGCGGTGGCGGCCAGGATGGAGCTAAGGCGCTTCATAGTGCTTCTTTCCTGTAGTTTATGAACTCGCTGATTATACTGCTGCGTTGCTTATTCCGCAGTACCGGCGGTCTCTGGGGCGTCAGCGGTCAGATCTTCGACGTAGTCCTTATCCGGGGACTGGTCAGCGGCGCTCGGGGCGTCCTTAACCTGCGCATCTTCCTCGGCCTGCGGTGCCTCGATAGAAAGCTCGTTGGGCTTTACCTCCGGCTCGGCCGGTGCCTCTGCAGCATCCTTGGCAAAGCCGCGCTCGAAGGTCTTCCACGAGGAGAAAATGTCATCGCGCCAGCCCGGCCAGGAGTGGGTGCCGGTATTGCGGAAGTTCCAATCCGCCTTCATGCCCTGGGAGTCCATCTTGGCCTTGAGGTCGTGGGTGCAGGAGTTCATCGCGGCCTCGATGACGCCGCCCTCAACGATGAGGGTGGAGGAACCCTTAGCGCCCCAGTCATTGGCGCCGCCCAGACCAGAGTTGACCGAAACATAGGTCTCGGACTTGCCCAGGTTGTTCGGGTTAGCGTTTACCAAGGCATCATTGTACACGTTGTACTCGCTGCCCATAGCGCCCCACATCTGGTCGGCCGAGCCGCCACCGCGGTTGACGGTCAGCTGGGTGTACAGGCGTGGCAGTGGGCGGGAGGTGGCAGCGCAGCCGGAGAAGGAGCCCACGGCGTTGTAGAAGCCCGGGTTGTGCTCCGCCAGCAGCAGGGAGGAGGTCGCGGACATGGACATGCCGGCGATGGCGCGCTTGCCATTGCCACCGATGTGCTCTTCCAGTTTGTCCGGTAGCTCCTTGGTGAGGAAGGTCTCCCACTTCTGTGGGCCCTTGAGGTAGCCGCTATTCGGGGAAGATACCCAGTCGGTGTAATAGGAGAAGGCGCCGGCCTGTGGGATGACCACGTTGACGTCCTTAGACGTGTAGAAGTCCACCATGTCTTGTACGCCCTCGGTCTTGGGGTCGATGTCGTGGTTGACGGTGGCGGTCAGCCAGTCCATGCCCTGCTCAGCGCCGCCCGCGCCGTTGAGCAGGTACAGGGTGGGGCGCTTCTTCTCAAAGTCGCCGTCTGGGGTGATGACCGCAAGCGGAACCTCGCGGCCGCCCATGGCGGCGGAGGTGGCGGTCAGGGCCTTAACGTGGTTGCCGTAGTGCTTGCCTTGGCCGCTCTTGTGGCCGAAGGCATAACCCTTCCACTTGTCCTTATCATTCAATCCAGCAATATCCACCACGCGGTTTTCACCCTCGGTGGTGATGGCGTAGTTGATATTCTCCGGGTCCGCAGGGTCGGTCAGGTTTACCTCGCGGATGGTGGACGGGGTGGCGTCACCCTGGATCTCGGCCGGCTCGACGGCGGAGGCGATAGGGGCGGAGAGGACTCCTGCCGCGATGGCGATGCCTGCGACGCTGGAGCCGATAGAGCGCAAAGTATGCATATTTTTAGCTTCCTCGAGTTAAGAGAATCTTCTCAGTAGGTATCGTTCCGCATAGCGGGAGTGTTAGCAAGACTCTATGCCTTAATAGCCCTTTTAATGTAGCAAAACCTGTGACGCATGTGGTTTGTGTGTCATAATTCTGAACGCAGCGCGTATGTAACGGTGGCGCTACAATCTCCGCTAGTACTAAACGTGTGAATAATGCGGTCCCAACTGCGGACCCATCCCTCGCTCTAGGCAAGTAAAAACACAGAAAGAAGCATAATGAACGTTTTCGATTCCATCCTCGTATCCATCAATGAAGTTCTGGGCCAGTTCCTGCACATGGGTTCCTCCATGTCCTCCGCCGCCGCATTGGCTCTCGGCCTGTTCTAAAACACCGAGCCCATAGCCCTGCGTGGGGGCGTCGCGCGCTTGCCGACGCCACCGTGCAGGGCCTTTGTACGTTTTACCCCCGAAGCGTGGGGGACTCGGGCACAAGAGTGTGACCCAATGCGCGACATGGAGGGCAAAGTTACGTATCCTAAAGGGCGTGACTAATGAACATTATGACGTAGTAGTACTCGGCGCGGGCCCTGGCGGCTACGTGGCCGCCATCCGTGCAGCTCAGCTTGGTAAGAAAGTTGCCGTAATCGAGAAGCAGTACTGGGGCGGTGTCTGCCTCAACGTAGGCTGCATCCCTTCCAAGGCGCTGCTGAAGAACGCTGAGGTTGCCCACACCTTCAACCACGAGGCTAAGGACTTCGGCATTTCCGGCGATGTCTCCTTTGACTTCGGTGTTGCCCACAAGCGTTCCCGCAAGGTTTCCGCGGGCATCGTCAAGGGTGTCCATTACCTGATGAAGAAGAACAAGATCACCGAGATCAACGGCCTTGGCTCCTTCAAGGACGATAAGACCATCGAAATCACCGATGGTGATGACAAGGGTAAGACCGTCACCTTCGATGACTGCATCATCGCTACCGGTTCCGTGGTCAAGTCCCTGCCGGGCGTAGAGCTCGGCGGCAACATCGTGTCCTACGAGGAGCAGATCCTCAACGATGAGGCCCCGAAGTCCATGGTCATCGTCGGCGCCGGCGCCATCGGCATGGAGTTCGCCTATGTTCTGTCCAACTATGGCGTGGATGTCACCATCGTGGAGTTCATGGACCGCGTCCTGCCGAACGAGGACAAGGACGTCTCCAAGGCCATTGCCAAGGAGTACAAGAAGCTCGGCGTCAAGCTGCTGACCGGCTACAAGACCACCTCCGTGAAGGACAACGGCGATAATGTCACCGTTGAGGTGGAGTCCAAGGACGGCTCCAAGCAGGACACCCTCACCGTGGACCGTGCCATGATCTCCATCGGCTTCGCCCCGCGCACCGAGGGCTTCGGCCTGGAGAACACCGGCGTTGAGCTCACCGAGCGCGGCGCTATTGCCATCGATGACACCATGCGCACCAACGTCGACCACATCTACGCCATCGGTGACGTCACCGCGAAGCTGCAGCTCGCCCACGTTGCTGAGGCCCAGGGCGTTGTGGCTGCAGAGACCATCGCCGGTGTGGAGACCCAGCTCTTGGGCGATTACATGAATATGCCGCGCGCTACCTTCTGCAACCCGCAGGTCGCTTCCTTCGGCTACACCGAAGAAGCTGCCAAGGAGAAGTTCGCGGACCGCGATATCAAGGTCGCTACCTTCCCGTTCTCCGCTAACGGCAAGGCCGCTGGCCTCAATGAGACCGCCGGCTTTGTCAAGCTCATCGCGGACGGCGAGTACGGCGAGCTCATCGGCGGCCACATGGTGGGCTCCAACGTATCCGAGCTGCTGCCGGAGCTGACCTTGGCGCAGCGCTTCGACCTCACCGCTGAGGAAATCGGCCGCAACGTTCACACCCACCCGACCCTCTCTGAGGCCATGAAGGAAGCGGCCGAGGGCATCGGCGGCCACATGATTAACCTCTAAGCAGGGCTGCTTGCCGACGTCGCCATAGAGCGCGACGCCAGCGGCACCGCACCGTTCGCTCCCCTCGTTGGAGGGAGGCGGACCGCGGTGCCGCTTTTCTATGTGCAGTCCACCTGGGTGGCAGAGTTAGTACGGTGCCACGGCGGAGCGGTGGGCGTCGACGCTAATGACCTCGTTGATGGGTGGAAAGGCGCGTTGCGCGCAGTTCTCGCGCGGGCACGTGCGGCAGCCGGAGCCGATGGGGGTGGCGGTAGAGAGATCGGTGAGATCGAGCCCCTCGGCGTAGACGGTGCGGTCGGCGTGGCGGGCTTCGCAGCCTAGGCCGATGGCGAAGAGCTTATCGGTATCGCCAAAGCGCCCCTGGTGGTGCTGGACGGCGCGCGAAATCCACAGGTAGTTGCGACCATCGGGCATTTGGGCCAGCTGGCGGGAGATAATGCCGGGCTGGGTGAAGGTCTCGTAGACATTCCACAGCGGGCAGGTGCCGCCATTATTGGAAAAGTGCACGCCGGTGGCGGATTGGCGCTTGGACATATTGCCGGCGCGGTCGACGCGAACAAAAGTAAAAGGAATGCCGCGGAGGTTATCGCGCTGCAGGGTGGACAGGCGGGAGGCCACGGATTCATAGCCCACGCCGAAGACCTGGCAGAGGTATTCCACGTCGTAGCCGGAGCGCTCGGCCTCGGAATGCATCAGTTCATAGGGCATCACGGTGGCGGCGGCGAAGTAGCTGGCCAAGCCGCGCTGCGCGAGGTTGCGCGAAGCATCCGAGGTGAACGGCTCCTCCTCTACTAGGGAAGCGATGTCTTCCCCGGCCTCGAGGAAGCTCAGCTCCGCGGCCATGCGGAAGGCGCGCTGGCCTTCGCTCAGGCGCGACGCGAGCCGGAATTCGCCGGTTTCGCGGTCAAAGCTGTGTAGCGTGCCATCCATCTGGGAAGTGATGTGGATATCTACGTTGTGGCGATCGCGCAGGCGCTGGGCCAGGGCGTGCTCGGTGTCGCGAATGCCGAAGTGGGTGACCGAGAGGGCGTCGGCAAGCTGCTCTGCATGGTGGTCCAGATTGTCCAAGTAGTTCTGGCGAGCGTAGAAGAAGTCGCGCACCTCGTCGTGAGGCATGGATAGGGCCTGGGTGGCCTCGGTGGTGCGGCGGGCATCAGTGGCCAGCGAGAGCTTATCGCGCACATTGCGGTAGCGGCGGTGGACGTCTACCAGCGTGCGAGCCACGGTGGGGTGGTTGTAGACCAGCTCGGAGAGCTCCTGCAGCTCGACGGGGGAGGGGCAGAGCTCTTTGTCTTGGATGACGTCCTGGATCTCGGCAAGAAGGCGGGAGTCATCGTCACGGGAGAAGAAGGTGGCATCGACGCCGAAGACCTCCGTGATGCGCAGGAGCACCGGGACGGTGAGCGGACGGACGTCGTGTTCGATCTGATTGACGTAGCTGGCGGAGAGACCCAGCGTCGCGGCAAGGGAAGCCTGACTGAGATCGCGCTCACGGCGAAGCTGGCGAAGGCGGGATCCCACATACGTCTTACTCATGCCGGCAAGGTTACTGGCTGGCCTGCGGGTGTGCACCCTAATTGCAAAGATCTTGCGAAGAATGTTCACCCGCCTGTGGGCTACATGTGGGTTTCATGCGAAAGTTTGACACATAAAGGGGTAAGGCGGTCACTCTGGCAACACTGGGTGACCAAGTTCACAAATCTGGGACAAATTACGCAACGTCAATATTGCGGAATTCCGAGCTGCCAAGGTAGTGACGTTTTGTCCGGAGGCTTTTAAGGCAACCCTTACCTAAGAGAATTCTGACTTTAACCGTACCGCTGTACCGTTAGCTGAAACGCTGCAGGAATTGACTAGTAACCAGCGGTTAAGCCCAGTTAAAGTGAGGGCGACAATGGAGGTGTCATGACTTTAAGAAATCCGGACCGTGAGGCAGTAGCTCACGGCCACATCACTAACGAACCAATCCGTCAGAAGCCGGGAGTGCCCTCCTGGGTTCTGAAGCTCATTATGGCCGTCACTGGCCTGCTTTTTGCCCTTTTCGTTGTTGGCCACATGGCCGGCAACCTGAAGTTGTACTTGCCGGCACACGGCGGCGAAGAGGCGCTGGATGAATACGGCGCATTCCTGCGCTCCATGGGCGAGCCGTTGTTCCCGCACGAGGGCGCATTGTGGATTATCCGCGCCATCCTGCTGGTTGCCATCCTCGCCCACATCTATGGTGCATTTGCCCTGACCGCACGCTCTAAGGCGTCCCGCGGCAAGTTCCGCCGCAGCAACCTGATGGGCGGCCTTGATTCCTTCGCTACCAAGTCCATGCTGGTCACCGGCATCGTCTTGCTGCTGTTCATCATCTTCCACCTGCTGGACCTGACCCTGGGCGTGCAACCTTTCGCTCCCAGCGACTTTGCAGAGGGCGCGGTGAAGGCCAACATGATCGCCACCTTCAGCCGCTGGCCGGTCACCATCGTGTACGTGATCGCTATGTGCTTCCTGTTCCTGCACCTCACCCACGGCATTCGCCTTGCCGCCTCTGACCTGGGTATCACCGGTGCGAAGTGGCGTCAGACCTTCCTGATCCTGGCGTACGTCATCCCGGCCGTTGTCTGCATCGGCAACATCGTTATGCCTTTGTCCGTTGCCCTGGGCTTGGTCAGCTAAAGGAGTTAGAAACCCATGACTAATACTGAACTCAAGCGCGAGCACCCTAAGTTCTCGCACCCACAGTCCATCGTTCCGGGCGTATCTGCCGGCAACATCCTGGAATCCCACGAGCCGCACGGCGTGCCGATGAAAGATATGTGGTCCCACCAGAAGGACCACATGCAGCTGGTTTCCCCGCTGAATCGCCGCAAGTTTGAGGTTCTCGTGGTTGGTACCGGCCTGTCCGCCGGTTCCGCTGCGGCCGCACTGGGCGAGCTGGGCTACAAGGTAAAGGTATTCACCTACCACGATTCCCCGCGCCGCGCGCACTCCATTGCCGCGCAGGGTGGCGTCAACGCCTCCCGTGCCAAGAAGGTGGACAACGACTCCGCCTACCGCCACACCAAGGACACCGTTAAGGGCGGCGACTACCGCTGCCGCGAGTCCGACTGCTGGCGCCTGGCAAACGAGTCCGTCCGCGTCATTGACCACATGAACGCCATCGGCGCCCCATTCGCTCGCGAGTATGGCGGCACCCTGGCTACCCGTTCCTTCGGTGGCGTGCAGGTCTCCCGTACCTACTACACCCGTGGCCAAACAGGTCAGCAGCTGCAGCTGTCCACCACCTCGGCGCTCTACCGCCAGATTGGCTTGGGCAACGTGGAGCTTTTCGCTCACAACGACCTGCAGGACATCATCGTCTACAACGACAACGGTAAGAAGCGCGCCGGCGGCATCGTTACCCGCAACCTGATTACCGGTGAGCTCAAGGCCTTCACCGGCCACGCAGTTGTGCTGGGTACCGGCGGCTACGGCAACGTCTACCACATGTCCACCCTGGCAAAGAACTCCAATGCCAGCGCCATGATGCGTGCGTATGACAGCGGTGCCTACCTGGCCTCCCCAGCCTTCGTGCAGTTCCACCCGACGGGCCTGCCGGTCAACTCCGATTGGCAGTCCAAGACCATCCTGATGTCGGAGTCCCTGCGTAACGACGGCCGCATTTGGTCCCCGAAGAAGGAGGGCGACGACCGCGACCCGAATACCATTCCGGAAGAAGAGCGCGACTACTTCTTGGAGCGCCGCTATCCGGCATTCGGCAACCTGGTTCCGCGCGACGTTGCCTCCCGTGCCATCTCCCAGCAAATCAACGCCGGCTTGGGCGTTGGCCCGCTGCACAACTCGGTGTACCTGGACTTCCGTGACGCCATCGAGCGCCTGGGCAAGGACAAGATCCGCGAGCGTTACTCCAACCTCATCGAGATGTACGAAGAGGCCATCGGCGAGTCTGCTTATGAGACCCCGATGCGCATCGCCCCGACCTGCCACTTCACCATGGGTGGCCTGTGGACGGACTTCAACGAGATGACTTCCATCGACGGCCTCTTTGCCGCCGGTGAGTGCTCCTGGACCTACCACGGCGCTAACCGCCTGGGTGCTAACTCCCTGCTTTCGGCTTCCGTCGACGGCTGGTTCACCCTGCCATTCACCATCCCGAACTACTTGGCTGACCACCTCAACGAGGAGAAGCTGGCCGAGGATTCCCCAGAGGCACAGGCAACCCTGGCACAGTCCCAGGAGCGCATCGATCGCCTCATGGGAGTGCGCGGTGAGAACCCGCACGGTCCGTCTTACTACCACCGCCAGCTGGGCGATATCCTCTACCACGGCTGCGGTGTGTCCCGTAACGTCGAAGACCTCAAGGCCGCCATCACCAAGATCCGCGAGCTGCGCGAGGACTTCTGGGCTAATGTCCGCATCCCAGGCGAGGCCAATGACATGAATCAGGTGCTGGAGTACGGCCTGCGCGTTGCCGACTACCTGGACTTGGGTGAGCTCATGTGTGTCGACGCTCTGGACCGCGATGAGTCCTGTGGTGCTCACTTCCGTGAGGACCACCTCACCGAAGACGGCGAGGCAGAACGCGACGATGAGAACTGGTGCTTTGTTTCCGCATGGGAGCCGGGCGCTAATAAGGGCGAGTTCATTCGCCACGCCGAGCCGCTGTACTTTGATTCGATCCCGCTGATGACAAGGAACTACAAGTAATGAAACTGACACTTGAGATCTGGCGTCAAGCCGGACCGACCCAAGAAGGCCACTTCGAGACCGTCCAGGTGGATGACGCCTCTGAGCAGATGTCCATCCTGGAACTGCTGGACCACGTCAACGAGGGCTACATTGAGCGCGGCGAAGAGCCCTTCGCTTTCGCTTCCGACTGCCGTGAGGGCATCTGCGGTACCTGTGGTTTGACCGTCAATGGTCGCCCGCACGGCCCAGGCCAGAACACCCCTGCCTGCCAGCAGCGCCTGTTTAACTTCACCGATGGCCAGACCGTCAAGCTGGAGCCATTCCGTTCTGCTGCCTACCCGGTCATCAAGGACATGGTCGTGGACCGCGCGGCACTGGATCACGTAATGGAGCAGGGCGGCTACGTCTCCATGGACGCTGGTACTGCTCCGGATGCGGATACCATGCACCTCAACCACGAGACTGCCGAGTACTCGCTGGACCACGCTGCCTGCATTGGCTGCGGTGCCTGCGTTGCTGCCTGCCCGAACGGTGCGGCTCACCTGTTTACCGGTGCGAAGCTGGTGCACCTTTCCCTCATGCCGCTGGGCAAGGAAGAGCGTGGCCGCCGTGCCCGCAACATGGTCGACGACCTGGAAGCCAACTTTGGTCACTGCTCCCTCTACGGTGAGTGCGCCGATGTCTGCCCGGCCGGCGTTCCGCTGACCGCAGTTTCTGCGGTTACCCGCGAACGTGCACGTGCTGCTTTCCGTGGCAAGGACGACTAAGCTAAGGTTATTCCGTAGGAATACTAGGAACGAGAGAAAGACAGAAAGACTCCGCCATGAGCGATAACACCCATGCAGTCGCTGACTACGCCAGCGAGACCTACCCAGAGTTCTCCGGCAAGATTCAGGACACCTACATTGAGGGCTACGATCCCGTGTCCTTCGGTGCTCCTCACTCTTCCCTGCTTCGCACCTCCACCTGGGTGGGCATGGGTCTGATCCTGTCTTGCCTCCCGGCTGCCGGCATCATCATTTGGGGCCTTGGCGTGTGGGATACCCCGCTGGGCACCGCAGGCGAGGGTGACTACACCCTGACCATGATCATCGGCATCATCGCCCTAGTCGTTGTGGCCATCGCTGCAGTAGGCACCGTCCACTACGGCCGCCGCTACTACCGCAAGTACCGCAAGGAAACCGGCCGCGTTAACTAGTATTCGCTTTTAAGCCAAGCACCAACAACCCCGCTCCTCACAGCATGCACGCCATGCAGGGAGGCGGGGGTTGTTGCATATCTTGAGCCAAAGGCCCAAGAAGGCGCCAACATAGCGTTGCTTTAAGCTGCGCTTGCCGACGCCTCCCTCCTTACCGTTGCTTCAACGCCCCCAGATTGCGATCGAGAGGTGCTCCCCGCGTTCGAAGTTGAACGAAGGCGGATCAGTGGGTGCTGTTGCAAAGTTGGGGCAGTAGGAAGAGCGACGTGAAATAATCACAGCCATGGGTATCTTCTCCGGTCGTCATTTCCCCTCGTGACATCATTTTGTGGGCAGTGCGGTGGTACTGCCGCTACGGGGTGAGCTACCGCGATCTGGAGGAAATGATGACTTCAGCGGGGCGTGCCGGTCGATCACACCACGATCTACCGCTGGGTCCAGAAATACGCCCCTGAGCTGGACAAGCAAACACGGTGGTACCGACAGGTACCTTACTGGCAGGCCAGTTCCTGGCGGGTGGATGAGACCTATATCCGGGTCGGCGGCAGGTGGTGCTACCTCTATCGGGCGATCACCGCCGGTGGCCAGACCCTGGACTTTTACCTCTCTCCGAAGCGGAACGTGGCCGCAGCGAAGCGTTACCTGGCCAAGGCCCTCAGATCCAATGCGTCAGCCGGGTATCCCAGAGTGATCAACACCGATAAAGCACCCTCCCTAGCCAGGGCAATCGCCGAGTTGAAGTCAGAGGGAATCTGCCCGCCAACAGTGGAACACCGGCAGGTGAAATACCTCAACAACATCTTCCAGAATATCTAAGCAGGCTGGGTCATAATGCTGGCCAGGCGACGAAGAAAGGAGTGTTCGCGGTTCTCCACCCAACTTTGCAACAGCACCCCCGTATGCAACTCGATGCTAGAGACAAGAAATACAGTTTCGCTTTTCACTGTGAGTAGAGATGGAAAATAGCAAAGTTCTTGTTTTAATTGGAATCACCCTAATTATTTGGTGCGCGTTATACAGGTACAGAACAACCACCGCTAAATGGGTTTTTATTGCAGCCTCTTTAAGCACCTGTCTAGCGTTTGTCCTAGGTCTATCAGGATTTCTAGGGTTAGGTCATGGTTACATCGATTTGTTGTCTCTAGTAAACGTATTTTTAAACGCATTTATATTGTTGGCCATAGGCCAGTTCCACAATCGAAACAGATCGGACCACGTAAAAGATGTATAGAGCAATGCCCCAAACGTGGGTCACGGGACTCGCTGGTAAAGACATTTCCGGAAAAGATATGTCCAACTATGACCTGACGGATATCAATCTCGAAGGAAGCATATGTAAAGGATGCTCTTTCCGCGGCTCCATGGTGGCATGGGCTAACTTGAAATCGGCAGATTTCACCGACGCAGATTTTACGAACGCAATTCTTAGCGAGTCAGACCTGAGGGTGTCAGGAAGTTTGTGTGTGAGGCTCTGATCTAGAAGGAGTTTCACCGATAATGACTACGGTGTCACCGAAG
>NZ_JASOKQ010000016.1:0-57185 GCF_030216265.1 Corynebacterium sp. UMB0012 | reverse complement strand
GATGCAATATCGAAATCAGACCCTTGAAGCCCTAACCGCCTAGAATTAAACCAGTCCAACTTTCGGGGGCCAGTTCAAAGAGGTCCGGGAGGGGGCGGCGTGGCCCGCTAGAGCCCAAGAGTCCGAAGGCCCTAGCTTGTGAAAACTTTAGCGGCCGTAGTTCTGGACAGCGTAGAGCTTGCCTTCAGGGTTGATGGCAACGCCAACGCCGATGGTCTTGGCGCGTGGGTCGAGCATGATCTTGCGGTGACCCGGGGATTCGTACCAAAGCTTGACTAGGAGGGCATCGGAGTAGTCGCTCCATGCCTGTAGTACGTTCTCGCCGCCGGCCGGGATGTTGGAAGGGTAGTAGTTCCAGTGCTGCGGGCGGTGGCTGAGCTTATCGGCGCGAACCAGCTGGTTGGCCCAATCTTGAGCCAGTGCATTGAGTGCACCGTTGGCGCGAACCGGGCGCAGGCCGTGTGCCTGGCGGTAGGTGTTGGTGTGGTTGATGATGCTCTGGACCCGGTTGGAAGCTGGGGCAACTGGCTTCGCAGCGGCAGCTGGGGCGACAGGCTGGCTGGCGGACGGTACCGGAAGCTTTACACCACCGAGGCTACTCAAGGAGCTGGAGGCCTCTGCTGGAGCTGCGCCAACGCTGAGGGCGACGGCTGCTGCAAGTGCAGGAGCGAAGAACTTCTTGGCGGAGAAGTGAATTTTGGGGGTAAACATGAGCGGCACCTTTCTGCTGGGACCTAGCGGAAATCAAGAGGGCGGGAATCCCGGAGTGTTAACCGCTAACTTCCGTTCTCCTTCACTTAAAAGTTAATCAATTCCGCTCGGGTAAAATCCAGCTGACCAGCAAATATTAGGATTTATGAAGTTGATGTCGCGTAAAACTAATTGCCTCTTAGTTATTTCTCGATTTGAGCTAGGAAACCCCTAAATTTCCTCAGTGATGCCGCTCAGTCCCCGCCCTCACGGGGGTAGATTTCAACCAGTATCTCAGGTTCCCCGAGAAGTGAGGTTCTTTTTAGATATGCAGCCTTAGTTTTAAGTCCGCCTCTGGTAAAGCTGGCCATTTTCTTGAAAGAGCCTATGAGAAACCTTGTGTATTTCTGGCTGTCTAAGGAGTGTAAGAGAGTATCAGGGTGATGCCGGGTCTCGTTTGAACCCGCCGCGCTACCGCTGCTCCTCCCGCGAAACCGCCCCATTCCTGCGCGGTGTTGGCATAAGAAAAGCGCCCAGCGGGGATAACCGCTGAGCGCTAGTAGCTGCAAGACAATTTAGGCCTGGGAGGTTGCGGCTGCGTTGTCAGTCGATGGTGCAGGGGAGAGCACCTGTGAAATGATGTCGGCGGCTTCCTTGCGCGTCTTCGCACCATGGAGCTGGGCTCGGAAGTCCTCTTTCATGATGCTGCGGGCTAGCTTGGAGAGCAGCTTGAGGTGCTGCTTTCCGGCGTTATCCGGAACGGCAATAAGGAAGGCCAAGGTGGTCGGGTCCTCACCCGCGGCCCACGTGACGCCCTGGGGCAGGCGCGCGAAGGCGAGAGTTGGTACCTTCACCCCCGCAGATCGAGCGTGCGGAATGGCCACTCCGTGGCCCACTCCAGTGGAACGGGTGGATTCGCGCTTCAACGCGGCGCTGGCGACCGCTTCTGCATCGGACATTCGCGAAGAGGTGAGCTTTACCATGGAGCGAATGACCTCTTCGCTGGAAGAACCCAGGTCTTTATCGAGGCTAATCGTATCGACAGCAACAAGCGGCTTATCCTTGCGCTGCGTCAATCCCACTAGCAGGAGAATAAGGCCAGCACAGACAGCGATGCCGGCAAGCATGGCGATAAAGAAACCAACGACGTTATCTACCGCGCCGAGCACCGCGACGATCGGGCCGCCGTGCATGACGTGGTCTTGTACACCAAATAGACCGGCGAGCGCACCAGCTACGGCGCCACCGGCAACGTTGGCAGGGATAACCTGTAGCGGGCGTGCGGCCGCGAGCGGGATGGCGCCCTCAGTAATGCCGAAGAATCCCATGAACAATGCGGCGATGCCCGCATCATTTTCAGCCTTGGTAAACCACCGGCGGCGCAGGAGCGTAGCTACACCAACGGCGAGAGGCGGTACGGCAATCGCGCATGCTGCCATGCCCATGGGTGCCGCATTGCCGGCCGCGATCATGCCGCCGCCAAAGAGGAAGGCTGTTTTATTAAAGGGACCACCCATATCGAAGGCGATCATGGCGCCCAGGATAAGGCCCAGCACGATGACGGAGGAGCCCTGCATGCCAGCGAGATAGTCGGTCATTGCCTCGAACGCGGCCGAAACTGGTGCGCCAATGAGCAAGATGAAGATGAGCCCCACGATCAGCGTGGTGAAAATCGGGATGACGATGATGGGCCAAATCGGTGCAATGAACTTGTGTACCGGAATCTTCTTAATGGCAAGAGCCACATAACCGGACAAAATACCGGTGACAATGCCGCCCAAGAAACCGGCGCCCGCCTCAGAACCGTAAAGCGAGCCGGTGGTGGCGATGAGGCCAGTAATAAGGCCAGGGGCAAGGCCCGGCCGGTCCGCGATGCCCACCGCAATATAGCCAGAGAGCACCGGGACCATCAGCGAAAACGCCAGCGCGCCAAGCTCATTGACCGTATTCCAGAAGCTATCTTCCGGAATCGCCATGCCCTCCGGTGTGGGCGTGCCGCCGATGGAGAGGGCGACCGCGATGAGCAGACCACCGGTCACTACGAACGGGATCATGTGCGAGACGCCGTTCATCAGTGCCTTGTACAAGGTTTGACCAACGCTATTTTTGCGAGGCGTCTCTTCCTCTGTCTTCTCGGAAGAGCCCTCCCAGCGCGAGGCGCTCAAGGCTCTGCTGAGCAGTTCCTTCGGGTGTTTGATGGCCTCGTCCACACCGGTGGCCTCGAGGCGTTTGCCATGGAAGCGGTCTTTGGAAATTACAGTATCGGCACCGATGACAATGGCATCAGCGTCTTCGATATCTTGCTTGCTAAAGGTTCCTTCGACGCCGATGGAACCGTGAGTTTCAATCTTGATGCGGTAGCCCAATTCTTGGGCTGCGGCCTCGAGGTTTTCGGCCGCCATGTAGGTATGTGCGATGCCCGTCGGACACGCCGTGATGGCGAGGATGAGGGGCGATGACTCTGAAGTGCTCATGACTCTCATTAAACGGCAAACGTTTGCGCTGGCACAAGAGGCAGTGATCCACTTCTTGGACTGTACGCTGGAAGCACTCCACTACAGAAAGGGAACGCTCGCCTGTGAGTAAAGCATCGCCGGATAATATCTTGCTCTACCTGCCGCAAAAGCAGGAGGAACAGGTGCGCGAAATCTTTGCCGGCCTTGCAGAGCGCGGCTTTCCCGTCCAGCAGCAACGCCCGCACATTACTGTGACCTTTTCGCCGCATATGCAGCCGGAGGTCGTGGATTTAGCAGCGCAGCTGTTGCCGGCCGTCATACCGGCAGATTTCCGGCGGGTAGGAAACGTCATTTTCGGCACCAAGCGCAAGCAGACGGTGGCTTGGCTCCTTGAAACGACCAACGAGTTAGAAATTGCCGCGCGAAAAATTAGTGCCGCTAATCCGGATGGGCGCGGGCCGCGGTGGACCCCGCATTTGACCATGGGGTTGCGCCTGCCGCGTGAGGAGGTTCCTGGCTATATCCAAGCAATGGATGAGCTCACCTCATCGCACTTCAAGGAGCTTAGCGCCGTAGAAGCCGCCTATTGGCGGCCGCGCACGCAGGAAAAGACAGTGCTGGCCGAGGCCTAGAGCAGGGCCTGCAGAGCGCGGGCGACGCGCAGCACGGTCAGGTCCTCGCCCGGCTTGCCGACGACCTGCACCGCATCACCCACACCTTCTTCCTCTTCGCCGCGCAGCGGCACCGTAATCGCCGGCCATCCGAGCACGTTGAAAGGCTCGGTCCAGCGCCGCAGGCTCGCGGCCGATTCCGCAGTATTTTCCGCGGTGATATCGGACCACTTGAGGGGGCCGGAATCGAGGGTAGGGGTGAGGATAATGGGGGCGTCGCCAAGCAGGGCAAGCGCTTTCTCGCGCAGCTCTTTCACGCCCTGTGCGGCCGCGTCATAATTTTCTTGGCTGATATTTTCCCCGCCCAGTACACGCTGCAGGATCACGTCCTGGTACTTATCGCGTTGGTCCAGCAACGGCCGGTGGACGTCATAGACCTCCTTCAAGCGCATCGGCTCGTAGA
The DNA here is from genome assembly GCF_030216265.1 of Corynebacterium sp. UMB0012. NCBI lineage: Bacteria > Bacillati > Actinomycetota > Actinomycetes > Mycobacteriales > Corynebacteriaceae > Corynebacterium > Corynebacterium sp. UMB0012. The sequence goes on along the minus strand of NZ_JASOKQ010000016.1, from coordinate 52,965 downwards.
GCTCGGCCGTGGCGGCGATGGTGTCTTCCAAATCCACGCTCTCGGTGAGCTCAAAGTCCGAGTGCTCCAGCGCCGCCAAAAGATCCGCGAAGCGCTCTCCCTTGGCCTTAAGGGCCGTGACATCGACAGCAGAAACGTCTTGCGCTGCGGCCGGTTCCTCATCTGCAGTGGCGATAAAAGCCTGCTCAATCAGGTCGATTGAGCTGGCAAAGAATCCAACGCAGTCAAAGCTCGGGGCGAAGGGAAAGACGCCTTCTACCGGAATGAGACCGAAGGTGGGTTTGAAACCCAGCACGCCCTGGCATGCGGCAGGCACACGCACCGAGCCGGCGCTATCGGAACCCACCGTAAGCTGCAGCGCGCCGCAAGCTACCAGTGCCGCCGAACCGGAACTCGATCCACCGCCGCACACTTCGGGATCCCGCGGATTGATAACTCGTCCATACGCGGAGGCATCGCCCAAAATGCCATAGGAAAATTCCTGCAGGTTCGCCTTCGCCACCGGCAGCGCACCCTTCGCCGTCAAGCGCTGCACCACTGGCGCATCCTTGACCGGTGCGCGGCCAACATTGACCTTGGTGCCGCAGGTAGTAGCCACACACGCCACATCAACGATGTCCTTGAATGCCACCGGTTGTCCCATGAGCGTGGGCGATTCATCCACCGCGTGCTCATCAAACGGGATGATGGTGATCACCGCGTTAAAATCCTGCTGGGCTCGGTGCAGGCGATCAGAAACTGTAGGCATAACGGAAGCTAAGTCCTTTCAACGTCGGCGTCCTTTGCTGCTGACGATGTAGTAGAAGGGTGCAGATGTTACTACCGTACATCAGGAATCGGTGAACAATTTCCCGTTTCCAGGCAAAGCACCGCCTGCGCGGTGTTACTTAGCAAAGATTCCCAGCGCATCCCATGCAAGCCAGCCGCCTTCGCGCAGGGTGAAGACCAGCTGGTTCTCTCCTTCCTTCAGGGTATCTTCGGCGAGATCAAACTCGATTGCTGCGGGGCGCAGCGGGGTCGGGTCCCCGCTGGCATCGCCTTGGCGCGAACCTTGCGTTGCGCCCTGTGGGAGCTCTATTTGTTTATGAAAATCATTAATCGTGATATCGAGAACACCGCCGAGCTTGGTGGTATCAATGAGCCACAATGCCAGCGCCGCTTTTGAAGCAGGCTTATCCAATTTCACCGTCCACTTCAGCGTGTAGGACTTGCTGCCCGCCCACTTGTCGCCGGGGCCGGGGAGGAGATAGGGGACCTCGGCAGGCGTAGCATCCGGTCCAACAGTGATTGTCTGGTCTGGGTGCGCGGTGACGATCTTCTTATAGTCCTTTGGTGAGTACTGAAATTCCGTGCCCTTTCGGTCAAAGGAACCAATCGTGGCTAGCGCTTTGCCGGCAGTGACCGAAGGCAGGGAGGTAGACGTCGCTTTGCCAGAAGGAGAGGACTCAGCACCGGCAGCATCAACCACCTTGACATAATATGACCATTTTTCACCGGCAACATCGCGCCGTGAGTGGTGGAAGAAAGGGAAGATGGTCTTGCCCAGCAGCACGTCTACACCATTAGGATCGGTGCCGATGACTCGGTAGTGATCCAAAACGACGTTCCAAGAAACATGTTCCCAGGTGATGTAGTTTTCCATGAGCTGCGGCTCTGCCTGAATGCCGGTTACGACCGGCGGAGCAGCACTCGCGGTAGGAGCTGGAGCAGAGGAACCCTGGTCAGAGGAATGTTTGCGGGAAGAACCGTGGCGAGAGGAAGAAGAGGAAAGCGAGCTAAAAAGTCCCATGATGAATTGTCCTTTCGGGGCTTAGAGGGAGCGCAGCGTGTGCTCGCCGGCATTGGTACGGAAGGAGAAAGCAGTCTCACGCGGGGCGGTATCATCGCGCTCGATCCAGGGCACGACAACGAATTCGGAATCGAGGTGCTCGCGGGTAGCGCGCACTTTGATGTAGCCACGGCGCTTATCCATGGCCTTCACATACGGCTTTTCCAGCCACTCGGTGCTCTTGGAACCAGCGAAGCCATCGCCATCGGAAGCAATGGAGGTAGCGACCAATTCCACGCCGACGGGCTGGCCGGATTCGGATTGGATTTCGGCAGCGCAGTGTTGGTGAATATCGCCGGTGAAGACAACGGGATCGCTGACCTTGGAGAGGGACTCGATAAGGCGGCGGCGGGCTGCTGGGAAGCCGTCCCACTGGTCGGTGCTATCGGCGATCGGTACGACGACCACGCTATTGACCACCACGTTCCACTGTGCCGGGGAGGTGGTGAGTTTATCGTTGAGCCACTGCTCTTGCTCCGCGCCCAAGATGCTGGCATCCTCCGCGGATTCTTCGCGGTATTGGCGGGTATCGACTAGATTGAAACGCATTAGCGTGCCCACGTCGAAAGAATCATAGATGCGGTTATTGGGGCCTTCGGGAAGCGCCGGCGGGGCCACCGGAAGATTCTCATAAAAGGCACGGTAGGCAGCCGCGCGCTGGTACAGGAAGTGCTCGGCCGTGGTGCCAATCTCGGACCAACTACCGGCGTAGTTATTTTCTACTTCGTGGTCATCCCACACAATCGCCATCGCGGCGCGTGCGTGCGCGGCCTGCAGGTGCTTATCAGATTTGAAGAGCGAGTAGCGCAGGCGATACTGCTCCAGAGTCTCCACCTTTGCCTTGAAAACGTCGGGCACGCTTGCGCCTTGGCGCCAGAGATTATCGCCTTCCAAAATGCCGTACTCGTAGATGTAGTCGCCCACGAAAATCGTCATATCCAGGTCCGGTTCCTGCGCAATGTGTTTCCACGGGGTGAAATAGCCGTGGTACCACGCCTGGCAGGAAGCCACGGTGAAGGTGAAATTATCCACCTTTGCGTCGGGCGTGGGCAGAGTCTTAAACCGACCTACCGGGCTCACCTTGCCATCCGCGCGGAAGCGGTAAAAATACTCAGTGGCGGGCTCCAGCCCAGTCACCTGCGGGTGCACCGAGTGCGCCAGCTCGCGTTGGGCTAGTGCTTCGCCTTGCTTGACGACGTCCCCAAAACCCTCATCCTTCGCAACTTCCCAACCCACGCGAACATCGCCGCCGGTCATGCCACCGTGGCCATCCTCGGCCAGCGGTTCAGGGGCCAGGCGCGTCCACAAGATCATCGAATCGTGCCGCGGCGTGCCCGCCGCTACACCTAGGCCAAAAAGATCAGAATCCTGCGGAGGATCCCCACCTTGCGACGATCCCCATGAACTCAGACTCGACTGTGCACTCGCCTTGGTCGGTGCATTAATTCCCGCGGCCACTGCTGCTGCAGAAACACCAGCAATCTGCAGGAAATTACGACGATTAAAAGAAGGACGACTATTTGAATCAGACATACAAAGCTCCGTTAAAAGGTCTATAAGGAACTTTTCCAGCCTAAGTAGCCGCAGTGAATCGCTGGTTAATTCTGCGGCAATAGTAAGAGAACGTCAGTAACCACCTCGCTGCCATGGATCGTTCTCTCGGCAGTACTCCGGGGAGTTTGCGTTCACGCAATCCGCCCACCATTTATGTGCTCGCATGTGCTCTTCTTCCACCTCGCCGGTTCGTGTCATCGCTGCGGGCAAATCCGAATCTGAACCCCCGTTCCCGCTGCCCGCCGGGGAGGAACACTGAGATGGATCGGAGACGTAGTGATCCGTTTGCGGGCACCGGTAGGGGTACTTTGACATCTGCTCGTCGTGGAGGTTCTGACATTCTTGCGCCCAACGGATAGTTCCATCGCTGTACCAACCATTGGTGGTCCAGCTACCGCCGCCATAGACGCACTCGGTAAGGGTGGGTTCTGCGGTGGATTCGGCGGTGTTCGTTAGGGGAGCGTCGGCAAGCGAAGGCTCAGTTTCCGATGTCGGCTGTGGCTCCGAAGAGGTCGTTTCCGGGGCAGAGCTTGTGGAACTAGAGCTGATAGTAGAACTATCGGCCGTGCTTGAGGTGCTAGGCGTCGTCGTTTCTTCCGGCTGTGACTCCGGAGAGGAACAGGAAGCTAAAGAAAGTATCACCGTTGCGACAGCGGCGATGTAGGAGAGAATCTTCATAATCTATGGATAGTAGACAATGAGAAAATAGCTGGTGGCGCTAAGTGGGGTGTCCTGCGCAACACCAAGGAAGTTGAGGCATGCTTCCCACTATGGAGCGGAGGATTCATCAACTACATTTAAAGCCATGACTTCCACCACCTCCGAGCCGCCAAAGCTCCAGCCCAGCTCCTATATTCCATTGATGTTCGCACTGCTTACGGCAGTGTTTGCCTTCCAGCTCAATGCGTCGATGCTCTCGCCTGCCTTGGCAACGATGGAGGATGAGCTGAGTGCCACCACCGCACAGATTGGCCTAACACAGACAGCCTTCTTTACGGCCGCGGCATTGTTCTCGCTCTTCCTACCGCGCTGGGGCGATCTTATCGGCCGCAGGAAGGTCCTCGTCGGCATGATGGCGGTTGCTGCGCTGGGCTGCGTGGCTTCCGCCGTTGCGCCAAACGTCGCAGTGCTGCTTATCGGCCGCATCATCCAGGGCGTGGCTGGGCCGACCGTCCCTCTCTGCCTCATCATGCTGCGCCAGCAGGTACTCAATGAGAAGCAGTATGCGCTGCTGTTGGGCATTGTGACCTCGGTAAACGGTGGTATCGCAGGTGTGGATGCCCTGGCCGGCGGCTGGCTGGCGGGTAACTTCGGCTACCGCTCGGTCTTTTGGACCATGGCAGTACTGTGCGCCATCGCGGTTGTAGCGGTCCAGGTATTTACCAAGGAGTCCACGGCCACCGAAACCCCGCGCATGGACTGGGCGGGAGTTGTGCCCCTGGCCGTGGCGCTGGGTTGCGTTCTCACCGCGTTCAACGAGGCCGGCAAGCTTGCCCAGGCCAATTGGTTCCTCGTCATTATCCTTCTCCTTATCGGTGCCGCTGGCTTCTGGGCCTTCTGGAACGTGGAGAAGAAGGTCGCTGACCCGCTTGTGCCGGTGGCTTATCTCAAGCAGCGCCGCACGTGGGCACTGCTTTCCACCACGCTTCTCACCATGACTGGTGTCTTCGCCGTGATGAATGGCCTCATCCCTAACCTTGGCCAGGATGCGGAAGCCGGCGCCGGTATTTCTGCCAGCACCATTTCTTGGGTCACCCTTACCCCGTATGCCCTCGCTGGCCTAGTCTTCGGCCCGATTGCCGGTTGGATGGCCTCCAAGCTGGGCTATAAGTACGTCCTGCAAACCGGCCTCATTGGCACCGTCGTTGGCCTGATTATTGCCATCTTCGTGGTCGGCGTCCCGAACGCATGGACCCTGCTCTTCGTTTCCATTTTCTTAGGCGTGACCTATGCCGGCATTGCCAATATCATGCTCAATGGCTTAGGGATCGTGCTCTCGCCGGCCGATAACCAGGGCTACCTACCCGGCATGAACGCCGGCGCCTTCAACCTCGGCGCGGGCCTGTCTTTCGCCGTGCTGTTTGCGGTTTCCGGTTCCTTCGAGCACGGCTACCGCGCGGGCATGATCGCCGGCGTCATTATTCTGCTCGCGGCCCTTGCCCTGTCCTTCCTCATTCCTCGCCCCGAGTCCATCGATGACACCGTGGCGGCCGTCAACGCCCGAAAGTAGGCTCGTGGCATGACGCGAAAACTCATTCTGGACTGCGACCCCGGCCACGATGACGCGGTGGCCCTGCTCCTAGCTTTGGGCAACCCCACCATTGATTTGCTGGGCATTACCACCGTCGGCGGCAATCAGACCTTGGATAAGGTCTCTCACAATGCCCTGGTGGTCAAGGAAATCGCCGGGCACCCGGACGTTCCGGTCTTTGCCGGCTGCGATCGCCCACTCGTGCACCCCGTCGAGGTTGCCGAGGCCATCCACGGCTCCACCGGCATGGACGTCGAGGGCGTCCAACTTCCGGAGCCAAGCACCGCGCTTGCCGACGCCCACGCCGTCGACTTCATCATCGACACCGTCATGTCCCATGAGCCCGGCACCATCACCCTGGTGCCCACTGGCCCGCTGACCAATATCGCGATGGCCGCGCGAAAGGAGCCGCGCATCGTCGAGCGTGTCAAGGAAGTCGTCCTCATGGGCGGTGGCTACCACGAGGGTAATTGGTCCCCGGTTGCCGAGTTCAATATCAAGATCGATCCCGAGGCCGCCCATATCGTCTTCGAAGAGCCTTGGCCCGTGACCATGGTGGGTCTCGATCTCACCCACCAAGCGCTTGCTACCCCAGAGGTCGAAGCCGAGATTAAGGCTCTGGGTACCCCAGTCTCAGAATTCGTCGTCGGTCTCTTCGGTTTCTTCCGCAAGGCATACCAGGCCAACCAGGGCTTTGATAACCCACCGGTCCACGACCCGTGCACCATCGCCTACCTCATCGATCCGGACATCGTCCAGACCCGCAAGGCCCCCGTCCACGTCGAGCTTGCCGGTGCACTGACCACCGGCATGACCGTCACCGACCTGCGCGAGCCTGCCGACGCCTCCTGCCACACCCAAGTCGCCACCACTCTCGACCACGCTGGCTTCTGGCGGCTCGTCACCGATGCCCTCAAAAACCTCGCCTAAGACACCCGCCGCGAGCCGCCCAACTTTCAGCCACGTTCTAGCCTTCCAATGCTCGGATTGATGCCAGAACGTGGCTGCTTTATAACCTATCGGAGTAAGAACCCCTAGCTCTCCTTACCGTTTAATTGGACTGCGTTACTACCAAGAAGTTCATTTGCTGCCTTTTGGTAGTCCGCCTCAGTGGGCTTGTTAGCTTTTATGACTTTATCTTCATCAAGAGACTTGAGGTTCTTCAAGGTGAGTGAAGAATTTTGACCACTGAGTTGGTAAACGCTTTTCTTCAAATCCGATACGCCATCTCCTCCCGCTTTCAATACGGCTTGCCTAAACATGGCGGTTTTTGCTGCGGAGCCTCGTGCTATGACCACCGTCCGTTCAGAGGCCTTGGAGTTTATTTCGGAGCGTACCTGGGATAGTACCGTTACGAGATAGTCGAATATAGGAATTTGGGAAGGGATCAGGTGGTCTTCGGGATTAGTCCAAGGAGTTGGATCCTCTTCCAACTGTTCCAGTGCTTCTGGAGCCAATTTCTTAACATCACTGCCCTTCGGGGATTGATAAGGAAACAGCTCCACCTGTGCGATTCCATCGGAACGATTACTTCCAGAATCTGATTGAACGTAATTTCTTAGGTGGTTTGCATTGTCAGCTGACTTAGCAAAATAGTCGCAGTGCCAATTTCCTCGCACCCAAGGTAATGCGTTGGCACCGTGGAGATTCAGCGGAGACGGGAGTATGAAATCACCTTCCCAAGGAACGAATGGGGCTTGGCTGTCTTTTGTGTCCGTGATATCGGAGGGCACTTTCAATTCCGTGATAGCGGAGAGTAGCTTTTCTTGTTCGGCAATCCATGAGCGTTTGGCTCGTTCGCACTGGGCATTGATTGCTTCGAGATCGAAATCGTTGTCAGTGGTATACCCCATGCGTGAGAAGAACATCATTAGTTTTTCTTTGGCCGATTTTTCATTTTTGGCTGTTTTTCCATTTTTGACTTCTTTTTCAACAGTGCTCCACAAAGCGTCTACGCTCTTGTAGGGACCGCCCAGAACCCAGTCGACGAATTCGTGAAAGCCTGGATTGAACGTAACTACTACGACCTTGGGATTGCTGAGATCACCCATAAAGGGTTGTGGAACGTTGGGGAAAAGGCGCGACTTTTCTTTCAGGGCTTTAGTATGGCCATTCGCATATCGAGCAGCAATTTTCCTTTGTTTGTCGCTCCAATGGGCCCAGTCCTCACTGTGAATGAGCGCTCGTTTAAGTTTTTCTCTTAAAGACTTTTTCGTTTTTTCTTCTCTTGAAGGATTGCCCGTTTTATCTACTTTTGAAGGATCCTCCGTTTCAGGGTCAAGGCTTTCGATTAGAGCTTGATAGCTTGAGATTCCCCCTGGAAAGACAAGGTTTTCATTCCAATCCTTATAGATGCTTCTTGCTGCATCCTCGGTAGGAGAGCTGTTGCTATTAGAACTGTTGGTCATCGGAGGTCCTCAGGATAGAAGGGAATAAGATGGGGCATTCACCATCAATGGTTTGCATGAATGATGGTAAGTGATTTTTCTGTACTTCACAGGGCGCTAAATGAAGAACAGTCAAGGGCCGAGGAGCTCGGCGAACGGAATAGTATTGAACTTGGTAGTTCGTGCTTGAAATCAACTATGAGAACCCAACCCAAGGAGCCACCATGAACCAGCACAGTTTTCGCCACGTCGTTGTCATGGGAGTATCCGGCTCAGGCAAGACGACGGTAGGGGAGGCCCTGTCTCCACTGGTGGGGCTGGAGTATCGCGATGGCGATGATATGCACCCGCAGGCCAATATCGACAAGATGGCGGCGGGAACGCCGCTCAATGATGCGGACCGGGAACCGTGGCTAAAACAGATTGGTCAGTGGCTGGCGAATAGGCCAGACGGCGCGATGGTGGGGTGCAGTGCGCTGAAGCGGAAGTACCGGGATCTGATTCGCCAGTACTGCCCGGCCGTGGTGTTCATTCACGTGCACGGGGACTTTGATGTTCTGTATGAGCGCATGCAGCATCGGCCGGGGCACTTCATGCCGGCGTCGCTATTGCAATCCCAGTTCGATACTTTGGAACCGCTGGAAGAAGACGAAACTGGCCGCGTCTTTGATGTGACGCGGCCAGTCGAGGAGATTGCCCAAAAGGCTGCTGCTTGGATTAAGACTGGGGCCTAAAAGAGCGCTGCTACTGCGTAGAGCACCAAGACTAGGGCAAAGCCGATGACGGAAATCAGAATTTGGTTGACCGTCCAGGTCTTCAGTGTGGTGACCGTATCCATGCCCATCAGGCGGCCGACGAGCCAGAAACCGGAGTCGTTGACGTGGGAGCCGAAGACAGAACCGGCGGCGGTGGCCACCACGATAAGCGCGAGCTGTAGCTCATTGAATCCGCCGGCTTCCACGGCGGGAACCATGAGGGCGGCGGCCGTTGTTAGTGCCACGGTGGCGGATCCTTGGGCTAAGCGCAGCGCCACGGCGATGAGGTAGCAGGCCAGGATAACGGGGATGCCGAGACCGGAGAGGGAATCGGCCAGGGCGTCGCCAATGCCAGAAGTGCGCAGTACTCCGCCGAACATGCCGCCGGCACCGGTAATGAGCACGACGGAACAGATGGGGCCAAGCGAGGAATCGACGAGCTTTTCCAGCGCGGTCTTTTCCACGCCGCGGCGCAGGCCCAAGACCACGAGTGCAATGAGGACGGTAATCAGCAGGGCAATGGGGGTTTGGCCCAGCATGACAAAGAACCGTACCCACGCGGCGTCGGCGTCAATGGTGCCATAGGAGACCAAAGCATTGAGGCCGGTGTTGAAGAAGATGAGCACCATGGGAATCAGCAGGATGGAGATCACCGTGGCGGCAGAGGCAGGTTTATGGGGCTGCTCGTTTTCGGCAAGGAGGGGACCCGCGATGGCATCAGTAACCTTCAGTGGGAATTTCTTACCGGAAAGCAGACCGAAGCGGTAGCCGGAGATATACCAGGTAGGCAGTGCCAGCAGCAGGCCGACGAGCAGGACGAGACCGAGGTCGGCCCCGTAGAATTCGCTCGCCGCGACGGGGCCCGGGTGCGGCGGCAGGTAGACGTGCATGACCGAAAACGCGCCGGCTGCCGGCAGGCCAAAGGCCAGGACCGGACCGTCCAAGCGGCGAGCAACGGCGAATATAACCGGCAGCATCACAATCAGGCCGGCGTCGAAGAAGATAGGAAAGCCCATGATCAGCGAAGCCAGGCCGAGCGCAAGGGGCGCTTTGGATTCGCCGAAGCGGCGGACCATGGCGTCGGCAAGCGACTTAGCGCCACCGGAAGCTTCCACCAACCGGCCAATCATGGCACCCAGCCCCACCAACAATGCCACCGAACCAAGGGTGGAGCTAAAGCTTTCAGTCATGGTGGGCACGATTCCCTCGAGGGGAATGCCCGCAGCTAGCGCCGTGAGCGCCGAGACCACCAGCAGCGTGAGGAAGGCGTGAAGCTTGAAGTAGATGATCAGCACCAAGATTACGGCGATGGCGGCCACCGCAATGCCCAGCAGCGGGCCGGTGGATAGTGTAGGTTCCCACGTTTCCATAGAGAGTTCCTTTTCCTTTGCAAACCTTTGAATAAAGGAAACGTTAGCAGTGGTCCTGTGCGCTGCCTAAAGTAATCGGCTAAATGCGACCTACCCAACACGTAGCCAGGTGAAGACAGAAAAATCCCCTAGGCACCGTACTGGGCCTAGGGGAAAGGAGGCGTCAGGCGATTTAGTCGAACTGGCCCTGGATGATAGCCGCCGCATCCAGCGGGGTCACGTGGTAGGAGATGGGATTCTGGTTGGCGCCGGCCATGAGCGCGCCGGCGCAAGAGTGACCTGCGCCCATCATGTGGCCCAGCTCGTGGGCGATGGTGCCCTGGACTGCCTCTGGGTACTGGGCATTAGGAATCTTGATGAAGACCATCTTGTGATCTGGGTAGGCAGCGCCCTGGACGTAGCCGTTTGGGTCGGGCTTGAAGATGATGGTGATGGTGTCATCATCAGCCTCGGAAGGCTTAACCTCCTTCAGGGAAGCCTTGCCCTTGAGGGCCTTGTTCCACTCGGCAACCGCGGCATCCAGCTGCTTGCGGTACGGGAAGTTTTCGACCACCTTGTACTCCAAAACGCCATCTTTGAAGTACGGCTTTACGGAGTCCTCATCGTGGAGGATGGAAGGATCCGGAACCGGCTTGCCATCGTTAGCCAGTTTGGTGATGGTTTTGCATGTGCCCGGGGAGATGAGGGAGCGAACCGGATCGCTCTTGGCGCTAGCGGCCGGTGCGGCGACGGTGCCGAGGATGGCGGAAGCGGCTAGGGTGGCGGCAGAAAGCTTCTTGAAAGAAGGCATAGGCAGTGAGTTACCTTTCGGTTGATTTTAAGGTTCGCAGGGTGCGTATTTCCCAGCAATATTCGTGGTAAACGGCATTGTATGGGTGTCTTATGCGTGCGAGCATATATCAGTTTCTTATTGTCTGCAAAGGGAAAAATAAGAAACTGAGGAACTTACTGCCTCTTTACCGCCTTCTAGTTCAATCGCTCCCCAGTGGTGGTGCTAAACAAATGCACGCGGTCTGGGTCGGGAGAAACGTAGAAAGTATCGCCCACCGCATAACGACCGCGGGCATCGACCAGGATGCCGGTCTGGCCGCCCATCCGGGTCGAGGACTTGAGGACGCCGTCGGCGGAGCTGTTGCCGGTGGCGTCGTCAAGCTCACCATAGACATAGGTCTGGTTGCCCAGCTCTTCGACGTGCGCGACGGTGAACTTTGCCCCGCCGTTGCCGGTATCGCTTAGCTGCCAGTCCTCCGGGCGGATGCCCACCGTGACGGTCTCAACGCCCTCAAAGTTGTAGTTGGCCAGATTGATGCGGGTAGAGCCGATGGTGAGCCCAGAGGAGTTATGGGTGAGGTCGTAGATATTCATCGCCGGGGAGCCAATGAAACCGGCGACGAAGACGTTCTGCGGGCGGTCATAAATGGTGCGGGTGGTATCCACCTGCTGCAAGACGCCGGCATTGAGAACGGCGACGCGGTCCCCCATGGTCATCGCCTCGGTCTGGTCGTGGGTGACATATACGGTGGTGGTACCAAGACGGCGCTGCAGGTTAGAGATCTGCGCGCGGGTGGAAACGCGCAACTTGGCATCCAGGTTGGACAGCGGCTCGTCCATGCAGAATACGGCTGGTTCGCGAACGATGGCGCGGCCCATGGCCACGCGCTGGCGCTGGCCGCCGGAGAGATTTGCTGGCTTGCGGTCCAGAAGGTCTTCCATCTGCAGGATTTCCGCGGCCTCGTGCACGCGGGATTTAATCTCGTTCTTGGGGACCTTGCGGTTTTCTAACGCGAAGGACATATTCTGCGCCACGGACATGTTGGGGTAGAGGGCATAGTTCTGAAAGACCATGGCCACGTCGCGGTCCGATGGGCTGACCCCGGTGACATCCTTGCCGCCGATGCGAATGGAGCCGCGGTCGGTGGGCTCGAGGCCTGCCAGCATGCGCAGGCTGGTGGACTTGCCGCAGCCGGATGGGCCGACGAGAACCAAGAATTCGCCATCGGCAATATCCAGGTTGAGGCGGTCAACGGCGGGGCGTTTCGCGTCCTTAGAGTAGATGCGGCTTGCGCCATCGAAGGTGACAGTAGCCATGGTTACCTTTCAGAAACTAGTGGGGGAAGGGGAGGGGCTGCGAGAGCCTACTTATTGATGACGGTCTTGACCTGGTTGTCATAGATGGACTGCAGGGTCTTTTGCAGATCGGTCAGCACCTTGGTGACGTCATCACGGTTGGTGACGATCTTTTCAAAGGCGCCGCCGATTTCCTGGTCCGCGCCGGGCAGGAAGACGCGGGCATTATCCTGTGGGCGTGTCTCAGGCAACTGCTTGATAGCGGTTTCGAAGTTCGGGTTGTCCTTCATGAACTTCTTCTGGCCCTCGTTGTCCACCGCGGTGGAGCGCACCGGCATGTAGCCCACGTTCTGGGACCAGTAGCAGGTGTTTTCCTCATTGGTGATGAAATCAATGAGCTTGATAGCAGCCAGCTGGCGGTTCTTGCTGATGCCAGCCGGGATGGCCAGACCGGCACCACCGGTGGGGCAGGCGCCGTCGCCAGTCGGGTTAGGCAAGAAGGCGGTGCCGAGTTCGAACTTGGCGGTATCGGTCAGACCCGCCAGGTCGCCGGTGGACAGGACGGTGGCGGCGGCGCGGCCGGTGCCGAACTCCATGGCCATGTCATTGCCCACGTAGGAGTAACCGTTCTTCTCATCCGTGATGTCCTTGAGCCACTCGACGGCCTTGATGGTCTTGTCATCGGTGAACTTCAAGTCCCACTCATCGGAGTAGGCACCACCCTTGGACCACAGCGGGCCCTGGAAGATCCAGCCCAGGTAGTCCACGGCATCGCCCCAGCCGAAAGGCTTCATCTTGGAGTCCGCCTCGGCCAGCTTCTTGGACCACTCATCCATCTCGTCCCAGGACTTCGGGCCGCGGTCCGGCAGGCCGGCCTTCTTCCAAGCGTCCTTGTTGTAGTAGAACAGCGGCGTGGAGCGGGCGAAGGGGAGAGCAAAGTGGCCGCCATCGTAGTTGTAGTCCTCATAGAGCGGCTGCACATAGGTAGACAGGTCGATGCCTGCTTCCTTGGCAAGGTCGTCTACATTGGCGATCTGGCCGTTGATAGCAAAGTTGTACCACCAGACGTCAGACAGCACCACGATGTCCGGCAGGTCCTGGCCGGTGAGAGCGGCGTTGAACTTCTGTGCCGCTTCTTCGTAGTTCTTGCCGGCATCAACGAGGTTGACCTTGATGTCCGGGTTCTCCTTTTCAAAGCGGGAGATGATCTCCTTCTCAATATCCTTGGAGGTGCCCGGGTGGTTGGACCACCAGGTCAGTTCGGTGACTTCACCGTCGCCGCCCTTGTCGTTGCCACCCTGCGGGTTGGTGGACGAGGTGCCGGCACAAGCTGCGAGTGCGGTTGCAGAAGCGGCCGTGGAGGCCAGGGCGAGGAATTTGCGGCGTAGCATGTAGTTCTCCTTAAAAAGCGTGGTTAAGGGGTGGAAAATAAAGCAAGCAGAAACGGCGAGCGTGGGTGGGGAAGAAGCCTTCTAACCCTTCACGGCGCCAGTGGTAAGGCCTTGAATCATGTACTTTTGCAAGGCCAGGAAGATGATGATCATTGGGATGATGGTGAGAATGGTGGCGGCCATTACCGGGCCCCAGTTGGTCACGCCATCGTTGTTTTGCAGCATGGTCAAACCCACCTGCAGCGGGGCAACGTCCTCTGTATCCGCCATGAGGAAGGGCCACAGGTAGGTATTCCATTCATTGACCATGGTGATGACGGAAAATGCGGTCAGCGTGGGCCATGAGACCGGTAGTAACACCTTGGTGAGCAGGCGGATAGGGCCGGCGCCGTCCATGCGGGCGGCTTCCACCAGCTCATAGGGCAGGGACAAAAAGTGGTTGCGCATCAAGAAGGTACCGAAAGCCACGCCGGCCAGCGGCACGATGATGCCCACGAAGGTATTGCGCCAGCCCAAGGAATTGACCAGGGCGTAGTTGGAAATGACGGTGATTTCGCTGGGCACCATGAGCGAGGAAATGACCAGCAGGAATACCAGGTGGCGGCCCGGGAAGCGCAGGATGGCCAGCGCATAGGCGGAGATAACTCCCAACACGATCTTGATGATGGATAGCACTGCGGTAATAAGCACCGAGTTGCGCAGGTAGGTCCAGAAAGGCACGCGGGTGGTGGCGTCGGAGTAATTCTCAGTCTCCCATACCGGCGGAAGCCAATTGACCGGGTCGGTATAAATATCGCCCTTGGCCTTAAACGAGGTCATGAGGATCCAAAACAGCGGCAGGCCAATGAGCAGCAAGACCGCCAGGATGCCCAGGTAGCCGCCGATGAGTTTGGCGCGGCGGGCGGTGGGGGATTCATCCGTGACCATGTGAAGGGTAGAAGTAGCCATGTTGGGGTTAACCTCGCTTATCCATGATGCGGACCTGGATCAGGGTGATGATGAGCAGGATGAGGAACAAGATGGTGGCGGCAGTCGCACCGTAGCCGGCGCGGAAGTTGACGAAGGTCTCGTTGTAGATCTGGAAGACCAGCGTCTGCGTGCCATTGCCCTGCGGGCCGCCACGGGTCATGACGTTGATGATGTCGAAGACCTGCACGGAGTTGAGCAGCACCGTAATGGATAGGAAGAAGGTGGTATTGCGCAGCTGCGGCATGGTCACGCGCCAGAACTTGCGCCAGCGTCCGGTGCCGTCGATAGCGGCAGCTTCATCTAATTCCTTATCCAGGCCCTGTAGTGCTGCCAAATAGATGACAAAGGTATAGCCCAGGTTCTTCCACACAAAGGTAAAGGTCACCATGAACATGGCCCAGCCCGGTACTGCGTAGAAGTTGGGGGAGTCCACACCGAACCAGCCCAGTATTTCCTGGATGAGGCCAAAGTTGGGGTCGAAGACGAATTGGAAGGCAATGCCAATGGCCGCGCCGGAGATGGCATAGGGGGCAAAGACCACCGAGCGCGCAAAGTTGCGGCCCTTAATGTTTTGGTTCAGCAGCAAGGCCAGCGCTAGGCCGATGACCATGGAGCCAATCACTGCGAAGAAGGTAAAGACCAGGGTGTTGAGCACGATGGTCTTCGTGTCATCGCGGCTAAACCACTCCACATAGTTATCCAAGCCCACGAAGGTGGAGGTGGGGCTGGAGATATTCCAATTGAAAAAGGAGAGGCGGATATTGTCCAGCAGCGGCCGGTAGGTAAAGACGGCCAGCAAGATAAGGTTCGGCGCTAAGAGCGCCGCGGCCAGTAACCATTCCTTGTGGCGGTTGCGCTTGGCTTTGCGGACAAGCGCCGCGGAATCACCGGAGTTTTCCGCGCGTGCGGGAGATGCGGTTGTAGTGCCGACGACACCGGCACCGAGAGAGTCTTCCTGAAAAGTCACTCGGTCAATCTAGGGCGGGCAGGTGACACCCAGCTACACAGAAAACAAACATCTGATGAATAATAAGAAGCCGATGAGTTAAAGGTGGACACGTCATCAAAGATTCTATAAAGTCGCAGCGCAACCACCTATGATGCTGGTCGCTCCACTGCTTAACTATGCTCGACGTTACAAAGATGCCCCGCTTGCCGGCACCACTTTCCTCCCGCCCCACTACACTGGCTCCATAGTCCACCACGTGCCTACCAGGAGGAAGCAATGTCTGTCCGTACCGTTTGCAGCAACTATGACTCCGTCAAGGAATGGCAGGAGCCGCTGTATAAGGATCTGCACCGGCACCCGGAGCTATCCATGCAGGAAGAGCGCACGCTGGGCATCATTAAGGACAAGCTTTCTGAGCTTGGCTTTCACCAAATTGAAGTAGGCGGCGGCGTGGTCGGTGTCTTAGAAAACGGTGCTGGGCCTACCGTCATGCTGCGCGCGGATTTCGATGGCCTACCGGTTAAGGAGGACACCGGCCTGGATTATGCCTCCACCGATACCGCCGTTGACCAGGAAGGAAACACGGTCCCCGTCATGCACGCCTGCGGCCATGATTCCCACGTCGCCAGCTTGCTGGGCATGGGCGCGCTCATGGCGCAGGCTACCGACCAGTGGTCCGGCACGCTGCAGCTCATTTTTCAACCGGGCGAGGAGATCGCCGCCGGTGCTCAGTCCATGGTGGATGACGGGCTTGTGGATAAGGTCGCCACGCCGGACGTAGTACTTGGCCAACATGTCTTTGCCAGCAACTTTCCCGCCGGCACCGTGGCGCTGGCCTCCGGTCCTTTCATGTCCACCGCGGTGAGTATGGACGTCAAGGTTTATGGCCAAGGTTCGCATGGCTCTATGCCGCACCTCAGCGTTGACCCCGTGGTACTGGCCAGCTCCATTGTCATGCGCTTGCAGACGGTCATCTCCCGCGAACTCAACCCCTCCGAATTCGGCGTGTTGACCGTGGGCGCCATCAACGCCGGCTCGAAAGCAAATATCATCCCCTTCGAGGCCAACCTGAAAATCAATGTGCGCGCCTATAGCGAGCAGGTACGCGATAAAATCACCGGCGCCATCGAGCGCATCGTCAATGCCGAGTGTCAGGCTGCCGGCAGCCCGCAGCCTGCCGAGTTCAGCTACCACGATTCCTACCCGCTTACCAGCAACGATGAGGACACCACGGAACGCCTTAAGGAAGCCTTTGTGTCCTACTTCGGCACCGACCGCGTCCTTGATGCCGAGCCCCTCACCGCCTCGGAAGATTTTTCCACCATCGCCCGCGCCTTCGGTGTTCCCTACTGCTTCTGGGTATTTTCCGGCCGCGATGAAGGAAAGGATGTCCCCAACCACAGTCCGCACTTCGCCCCGCTGCTCCAGCCTACTCTGCGCACCGGCACCGAAGCCCTTATCGCCGCTGCGATGAGTTACCTAGGAAACAGCTAGCCGAAGCGCAGCATTCGGCCGCACGGCTCCAATAGGGGGTGCGGCCATTCCTTTTGGCATGCGCGCTGTATGAGGTGGCGGGGGAGTAGTCCGCAGGCTCCATAACCGCGAATTTGGTCCATGCATCGCTTTCCGACGCCCACTTCTTCCTCCACGCCCCAACCTACAGACCCCTAAAACAGCTCCAACGCCCGGGCCTCGCTTGGGGCCACAGGGCGCTGGAACTGGTTCTCTCTATCTCTCTTGCGTTCTCTCGAACACACAAATTCAAGATAATGCGCTAGGCTGCCATGGGTCTGTCATTTGCCTGTGAATATAGTGGCAGTCATTTGGTGGAGGATAAAAAATAGCTCAATCAGGTTACGGGTATCAAGGTGGAGGCTCTTGGATCGATGAGCCTGATTCACAAGAGGCTTCTTTTGCGTAAGATTCTAGGGAAACTACAAGCGCGCTATCGGGTTGGGGTCGACAAGTCTTTAATTGTGCGCCAAGAGCAGTGTCAGAGGAGGAGAGATGGCACAACAATTTGATCCAGAGATGCATCGGCAAATGGGTGTCGAGGCGGACGTTGTATTGCGGGTGGGAATGCTCCTAATGGGTGCCGGCACCTCTGGTTATCGCGTACTTAGAGGGATGAAACGGAGTGCACGAGCATTGGGGTTTGACCATCTAGATGCCACAGTGGGTCTGACGCAGATTACCTGTACGTTTCACCGCGGCGAATACTTCCGGACGGTCATTGCTCGGCAACATTCGCCTGCAGTTGATGCCTCTCGGATTGAAGCCTTGGAAGATTTGACCCACAATCGCCTCTACGCTGGGATCACTGCTCAGGAATTAGCGGCGATGCTGGATACTATTGAGCATAATGTCAAAAAGCGCTGGGGCGGTCTAATTCTTTCTTTCGCTGCCGCGATCGCATGTGCGGCGTTTGCGTATCTTAATTTTTTCCCGCTGGAAGCAGTGGGGTTGGTTGCTTTGGCGGCGTTTGCAGGCCAGTTTGTTCGTTATACAGTTCTCCACCGTCACGTTCATCAAATCGGGGGAGTGATTGCTGGTGGTGCGACGGCAAGCATAGTTTTCTTTTTATTGACGGAGATCTTCGGAGCTTTAGGTTCGGTGGAGCCCAGTGAATTGTCCTCGGGTTTTGTGGCGGCCGTTTTATTCCTGATTCCCGGGTTTCCACTTTTCTCTGCTTTGATCGACATAGCCCGCTTTGATCTTGATGCGGGGATTGTCAGGCTGGGGTATGCTTTCACCGTTATATTTACGGCCGCTTTCACGGTCTCTATGGTTAGCTGGCTGACTAAACTTAGTCCTGACCCACCTGCACCTGCACAGGATATGCAGTGGTTTTTGTTGGCGCCGGTTGCAAGTTTTTTAGGAATTGCAGGGTTTGCCTTCCTTTTTAACTCTTCCCGCCGCATGGTCTTAGTAGCGGCGTGCGTTGGAACCGTGGCAAATGAGCTTCGTTTGATTCTAATTCACGCGGGAACAACCATCTTCTTTGCGGCCTTCATGGGTGGATTGCTCATAGGGCTGCTGGGTGCAGTTGCTTCTAAAATGGCGCGTCTTCCCCGTATTACAACGACTGTTCCGGCCGCAGTGATTATGATTCCGGGAGTCACAATGTTTCGAGCGGTGTATTATTTGAATGATGGTCAAATGGATCAAGCATTGGCCAATGTCGCGACCGGAATGATGGTAGTTGGATCTATTGGTGCCGGTTTGGTCTTTTCTCGCCTGCTTACTGATAAGGATTGGGCCTTGGGCCGCCTAATTGATTTTGATAAAAAGCTTCCGCAGAGACCTTCTGCCACATAATGCCAAGGCTCTAGCTAGGGCAGTAAAACGCCTGCGGCCCTCGGAACCTAAAAGGAACCGAGGGCCGCAGGCGTCTCTCTCTACAAGGTGTTTCCATGTATCGGCTTAAAGCCGCCCTCTGGAAACTGAGGGTTCTCTCTATCTCTCTCATATGCGCTCTCTCAAACGCACGATTTCAGTATGGGGCATTGGGCTGTAGTGCCCATGGGGTCTGGTTGTTGGGTTGCTGTTAGTGGCTGGGAATTGGGTGGGGAGGGCGTCGGAAAGCGGGGCAGAGGTGGATGTGTGCAACATTGGCGCGTGAAAGTGACATAGAGCATAGTTGGTTTCTGTAGGGTGGAAGATATGCGCGCAGTCAGGCTGCGCCGTTTCACATGCTTGTAGAGCTACAGAATTGAGGTGAGGAGCATGTCTCCTCTCACAGCCCAACCCCCAGCCAAGGACGCCCTGCCGGCGCAGGTGGAAGAGGCAAAAGATACACAACGCCAGCATCGCTCGGCCATTAAGGCGGCGTTTATTGGCACCTTCATCGAGTGGTTCGACTATGCGGCCTATATCTATATGTCGGCGATTATCTCCCGGGTGTTCTTTCCGGAGATGGAAGGCCGCCGCGCGCTGATTATGACGTTTGCGCTCTTCGCGCTGTCGTTCCTGGTACGGCCGTTGGGCGGCATTGTGTGGGGTCACTTTGGTGATAAATACGGGCGCATCCACACGCTGACGGTGTCTATTGTGATGATGTCGGTGGCAACCGCGTGCATCGGATTCCTGCCGGGCTATGCCACCATTGGCTTTGCCGCCTCTATCTTGCTGTTGCTGTGCCGCATGGTGCAGGGCTTTTCCGCAGCCGGCGAGTATGCGGGCGCGGCCACGCACCTGGCTGAGATTGCCCCGGCCGGCAAGCGTGGCATCTATTCGGCGGTGGTGCCGTCCGCGACGGCCTCGGGCTTGCTCTTGGGCTCGCTCATTGCGGCGCTGCTGACTGGAGTCCTTGATGATGCCGCCCTGGATTCCTGGGGTTGGCGTGTGCCATTCCTGATTGCGCTGCCTTTGGGTCTGTACGGCCTGTGGATTCGCCGCAACACGGAAGAGTCCTCCCACTTTGAGGACCAGGATGAGCCGGAGGAGTCCCCGCTGCGCGAGGTTCTGAAGTACCCCAAGGCCCTGGCCATTGCCTTTGCGGGAGCGGTGCTCAACGCCATTGGCTTCTACGTCATTTTGACCTACCTGCCCACTTACCTGTCGGAGGAGTTGGGCATGGCCGCGACGCCGGCGTTTATCGCATCCTCGGTGGCGTCCGCATTCTATGTGGGCTTTGCCTTGCTCACCGGCATGCTTTCGGATCGTCTTGGTCGCCGCACGACGATGCTGTGCGCGGCCGCGTTCATGGGCGTGACCATCATTCCGGCTTTCATGCTTCTCGATGGCGCCGGACTCTTCCTCGTCATTATCATTCAGGTCTGCCTGGGTGGCGTACTGGCGCTTAACGACGGCGTCCTGCCCTCCTTCCTTTCCGAACAATTCCCCACGCACGTGCGCCTGTCCGGCTTCGCATTGACGTTTAATACGGCCAACGCTGTATTCGGTGGTACCGCACCGATGATTGCCACTTGGCTTATTGACGTCACTGGTCTGCAGCTTGCCCCCGCCTTCTACTTGGTGGCCGCGGCGCTGGTGACCGGCATCGCGGTTCTCTTCGCGTCGAAGAAGAATAAATTGCACGAGTAGTACCTTGGAGCCGTGTAAAACGCCTGCGGCCCTCGGAACCTGAAAGGAACCGAGGGCCGCAGGCGTCTCTCTCTACAAGGTGTTTCCATGTATCGGCTTTAGCCGCCCTCTGGAAACTGAGGGGTTCTCTCTATCTCTCTCGTATGCGCTCTCTCAAACGCATGATTTAAGTATGGGGTACGGGGCTGCTACTGCAATGGATTGCGCCTGATAGGTCGCTGCCAGTTGCTGAAAGTTTACTGTTAGCCCCGTCTGCCCATTGCGCCTAGTAGTCGTAACTTTCGGCGGTATTGGCATCTGCCCCAATGCGCTGCAGGTGCGTGCGGCGCTTCAGGCGGATGGCCGGGCGGGCTGCCATGCCTAGGCTGCCGAGAATATAGAAGACGGTGGCGACCATTGACATGCCGGCCAGCGTCAGCACCGAGCCAAGGATGAAGACCACGGAGATGGCGATGTCATTGGCAATGGAAAACGTCTCGTACTTGTTTTTAATTTTGATTTCGTTGTTCTGCCCGAGCTTGATTTCTAGGTCGGGATCTTTTTCCTGTTCTGACATGATGTCTCCCACCTTGCCAGACAGGAAAAGTCCTTGTCGAGCCACGTTTTTGTGCGATTATTGGAACATTCCCCAGATGGTGGCAAAGAGCACGATTAAGCCCATGACTGCCACAAAGTAGTTGGTCTTTTTACCGCGGAAGCGGGCTAGTGCCTCCACGCGGTAGATGACCCAAATAGGCAGCAGGTAGGTCATGAAGGCGAAGAAGACGCCGCCTACGACAGAAATCATATCCAGGATGGAGGGGTTGAAAATTCCTACTAGAGACGTGGTGATGAAGATGAAGAGGTAGGTCCACAGGTCAAGCGTGCGCGTAGACATCTTCTTTGTGGCCTTCGGTGCAGCCAGGTTGAAGAGGTACTGGGTCCCCTCGATGGTGCCAAGGGCGTGGCCAAAGTAAGAGGAGGCCACCGCGAAGATTACAACAATGGGCGCCATGTAGGCCATAAACGGGGTGCCGGTTTCATTGGCGAAGTAGGAGAGTACCGGAAGGTTCTTGTCATTAGCCTCCTGCATGCCGTCCGCGCCCATGGCCAGGGCGCAGGACCAGACGAAGAACATGGTGAAAAGGGTCAGCAGGATGGCGGAGTTGCGGATGACCTTATCGGACTGCGCGTGGTGGTCCGCGCCGTATTCCTTTTCCATGCCCAGGGAGAATTGGGAGATGGCGGCAACAAAGGAAAAGGAGAAGACCAAGACGGGAAGGATAAGGATGATGGCCTTGAGCACACCGCCGGCGCTGTGATCGCCGGCTTCCATGAAGGAACCCAAGTCCCATTGCGGGATGAGGTAGAGCGATACTGCTGCGAGCGCCACGATGAGCGGGTAAACCACGAACTGGGCAATCTTCAGCATGATGGCATTGCCAAAGGCAAGTGCCAGCGTCATAAGTCCCACGCATAGCGGTGCCAAGATGTAGCGGGAAATTTCCGGTCCGCCTAGTTGGTTGACGATGAAACTATCGACTGTATTAGTAATCGATACGCCGTAAATGAGCACCACCGGGAAGATAGTGAACCAGTAGATGATGGCGAGGATGATGCCGTTGCCGCGGCCGAAGAAGTGGGTGAGTACCGCGAGGACGTCCTCGCCATGCAGCGGCGAGTAGCTAATGATCCAGGAGAAGGCACGGTGGGCTAAGTAGGTCATCGGGAAGATGAGCAGAGTGGCTACCAGTAGCGGGATGAAGCCGAAGCTGCCGGCAGAAATCGGCAAGAAGAGGATACCTGCGCCCACGGCAGTGCCGAAGAGCGTGATTGTCCATTGGCTATTGACGGCCTTATTGGCGGTCACCTGGCTGTTGTTGGGGGTGTCTGCGCCGCCGGTAGTGGGTGAACTGGCCAGTGAAGCGGGCGCATTCGCAGTAGTGTGAGGCATAGAATTCATCCTTCAGTACTTGTGAATGAGCTAACATAAACAATCTATCTGAAGGTGTTAGCGAACGAAAGCAAATTTGTGATCTACGTTAAATAAATGTTAAAGACCGCCGCACCGAGGGTGGTGCAGCGGTCTTTGAGAATCTTGTTAAGGTGCCGCAGCTAGTCCGCGATCAGGTCTTCTTCCTTCAAGAAATCCAGCGCTATGGTGGTGCAGTCCTCGCCATCGACGTCGACGCGGACGTTGAGTTCCTGCATCTTTTCGTCGGTAAGCAGCTGCGAAAGAGGAGCGAAGAGCTCTGCAATTTCTGGGTGCTCGTCCAGGGCCTCGGTGGGGGCATCTGGAGCGGAGTGATGACATGTATGGGGAGGGGGACATGAAGGAAGGCCGCCGCACCATTTGATGGTGCAGCGGCCTTCTGGAAGTGACTGGCTAGGAAACTGTGTCCCTAGGGCAGAAGTAGGGTGTTCTTAGAACAGGCCCTCAGCCTTCTTGCCGGTGTCCTTCATGGTGTGCTCGCGGGAGTCAACGTTCTGGTCGTTGTGCTTGGAGTCATCACCCTTGATGCGGGAGGTCTGGGTTACCTCGATGTTGTTGATGAGGCGGCCTTCCTTGGTCTTGCCGTCGCCGAAGTCCAGGTTAGCGATGCGAGCTTCTTCGCCAGCGTTAATCGGGTTAGCCAGGGTTACCTCGAAGGAGCGGGTGGAGGTCTTCTCATTGAAGCCCAAGTCACGGATGTGAGCGCCGTTGGAGGAACGCGGGGTGATGAGGCGGTCAACGCCCTTCGGGCCCTTAACGGTCTTCACGTCAACGCGGAACTGGGTAGCTGGGAACTCGCCGTAGTAACGCTCGGAGCCAACGTTCTTAGCGCGCAGAGCAACGGTGCCTGCGAAGCCAGCGTGCTTAGCGCCGGACACGGTCAGGTAAGGCTCGAGGTCGAGCTTGTGCTTGGAGTCCTTCTTGTCCTCCTTGGCATCGACCTCTTCCTGCTTCTTCTTGTCGGCAGCCTCTTCGTTCTTGCCCTCTGCCTCAGAGACCTTCTCGGTTGCTTCCTTGGCGTTGCCCTCGGAGTCCTTGATTACCTCTGCGTCAGCCTCGAGGTTCTTGTCCTCTTCAACAACCTTCGGGTCATTGACGTCGGTGGTGTTCTGAGCGTCCTTGTTAGGAGCGTAGGAGTCGGACAGCTTGTCGTACAGCTTGACGCGAACCTCGTTTTTTACCGGCTGCATTGCATTCCATGCGGTCGGGGTGGACCAGGTGCCGTTAGGCTTGCAGTACTGCTGGGTGCCGGTCATGTTCAGCACGCGGAAGCCGTAGGTAGCTTCACCGGTGTGGTTTGGCGGAACGTCGTATGGTCCGATGGACTGGCCAGCTTCCCAGGACAGGGAGTAGGAAGCGCTAGCGCCGATCTTGGTGGCGATCTCGTGGGAGATGCCGAAGGAGCCCTCACCCTTCTTGCCGGAGCCCTTGCCGCCCAGGTTCATGGACGTGGTCTCGGTGCGGTCACCGTTGACGGAAAGGGAGATGGACTGAGACTTGGACAGATCCTGCTGCAGCGGGATGTCCTTCTTGGTCTGGTTGGTGGTGGAGATGGTGCCGGCCGGCAGGAAGCGATCGGAGACCTTGTAGACCACGGTGCGGTGGTCCTCCCACGGGTTGCATACCGGGCGAGGGTTCAGGACGTTCGCCTTCTTGTGGTCGGAACCGTGGGTGGTGTGGATGATTGGCAGATCCGGGTTCAGAGCCGGGGTCTCCGGGTAGGACTCGGTCTGGGTAGCTGCGCCAGCCAGCGGTGCCGCGAAAGCGGTGCCGGCGACGATGAGGCCGGCGGTCAGGCCGGTCATGCGACGACGAATCGACATATAGAACTTCTCCTGGGCAGGTAGAAAATGAATGAACTTATGAATGAAATCCAGCAACTCACAGTGTTGCGCTAAGAAAACGCTAAAACAGGCTCATAACTAATTCATCTCTTAGATGTCTATATATTTACTGGAGCGGAAGGTGGGTATTTTTTATATAGACCAACCTGTTTATTGGGATTTATTCCCGCTAGATGGCTGGCAGTGTGTGAAAAATTATTGATGGATAGATGTATATACAATGGCCGATCGACTTAAATTTGTAACACCCCTAGGTGGGGGTGTTCCTGTGGCTGCGAGAAAGGTATTGGCACCCTGTTGAAAAGTTGTGGACATGTCACAATATGCGCCGTACGCTGCATTTAGGCGGGTGGAAAGAGGTTATAAAATGCCTAAGCGTGAATGTTACGTGACATAAGTTAAAGGCGTTTACATTGCAGAGGTTGACGTGTTCCGCAACTGGAACCTGCCGGGGCCTTCCGCTGAGGGGTAGCGGGTAGGGCTAGAAAAGGGCGGCTTCGGCAATAAGCATGAGCGCCGCGCAGATGGCCACGATGATGACGA
This sequence comes from Corynebacterium sp. UMB0012, assembly GCF_030216265.1. NCBI lineage: Bacteria > Bacillati > Actinomycetota > Actinomycetes > Mycobacteriales > Corynebacteriaceae > Corynebacterium > Corynebacterium sp. UMB0012. The sequence goes on along the minus strand of NZ_JASOKQ010000016.1, from coordinate 28,039 downwards.
TGCGGTTGAGGAGGCGCCTATCTATAAAACGGTTGAGGTAGTTGGCGGCAACGAGACCCACGACAACGAGGGGGAAGTAGGCCGCCGCTGCGGTCACCTGAGTGCTGGTGATCTGCCCATTAAACGCCAGAATTATAAGAGAAATTAAGGTTCCGAGGACAAAGGTGCCCGCCAAGGTGCCGCGGGTGCGGTTTGGGTCGAAGCGCTTCATGATCAGCGCCATGGGCGGGCCGCCGATGGAGGTCGAGGTGCCCAGGATGCCGGAGGCTACGCCGGCGATGAGCGTATTGGCGGTGGTGGGGCGAGGGCTCCAGCCCAAGCTGGATAGCGTCATAGCAAGGAGTACGGCGCAACCGATGAAGATGGACAGCCCATCGGGAGAGAGGCTGGCGATTGCCCACGCGCCCACCAGGGAACCGGGAATGCGGGCGAGGGAGGAAATGCCCACCACGCGCCAGGATGTCTCGCGGAAGGTGCGCGCGAGCGTATAGCTGGAAATGCACAGTGCCAGCAGCAGAATGAGCGTGGGCACGAGCTCAGGTCGAATGAGCGCGATAATGGGCGTGGCAATGGTGCCTAAACCAAAGCCGATGGTGCCCTGAGTAATGGTGCCAGCGAGGATGAGGACGCCGATGAAGATAGAGGACCATGCGTCCACAGAGATTCCCAGAAACATAACGAGGGCTAAGTATATCTGGGTCTAGCCTGCATACAGAAACAATTAGAGGCGTGCGGTGGCCTTCTCATTGGCGGCGATTTCCTCTAAGCGCTCGGCCGGGCACATGCCGGCAACGATGACCGCGGAACCGCCAGCGGCTAGGGGCTCGAGCACGGCGCGGGAGAAAGACTCATTATCGGACCAGCCGGTAGAAAGTAGGCGCTCGGCGGTAGCGGGGGCATCGACAAGCTGGGGCAGTGGTTGGGTTTCTCCGAAGTACTGATCGCCGTAGAAGCGCACGGTGGGGCCAAAATCGATGGCGCCGGTGGGAAGCTCCCCGCCGGACTCGACCACGCCGCGGCCAAAGGGGTTCTCGCTAATGAGCACGATGTCGGCCTGGGGCTGGCGCTCGTGGGCGGCCGCGTAGCGGGAAGGGGAGGTAAAGACGACGTCGGCAAGCGCGGCAGACTCGCCAAAGCTATAGGAAGGGCCAGAAGCAAGGGCGCCCAAGGCCACAACGGCCGCCTGCCACGAGGAAGGAAGATCGATAGCGATGGTGGAATCCGCCTCTAGGTCGAGCTCTTCTTCCAGCATATTGGCGATCTTGGCCACCCAATTGTCGAGCGTTTGTGCGGAAAAATCCATGCGCGCGCCGGTGGACTCGTTGTATACGGTAAGCCGCGGGGAGGCGGCATCGGCACGCAAAAGATGGGCGAGTAGTTCCATACCCGCCCATCGTAGGGGAGAAGTGCTAGTTCACGCAGCGCGGGCCGTCGCCACCAGCATCGATCTCTGGGGAAACCTTGGCGGTACCGAAGTCGTTGCCTGGGGTGCCAACCGGCTGGCTGGACTTATCTTCCTCCGGCTGCTGGTCGCTGGCTTCCTTATCGGAAGGTCCCTGGTAATCATCGGTAGCAACCACGATGAGGGTGTCGTCATCGAGCTGCGGATTCTCTGCCACCGGCAGCCCGCCCAGCTTCTTGGCCAGGGCCTTAGCTTCCTTGCTCGTCGGATCGGCGGCGACCACCTGCGACTCGCTGTAGATGCCCGGCTGCGCATTGGCGGAACGCTCCACCGTGTAGCCCTTGCCTTCCAGCCAAGAGCCGATGCCGGAGGCCAAGCCATCAATATTGCCGGCGTTGAGGACGTGAATATTGATATTCGGATCGACGTCCTTGTCCTTGTCCGCCTTTTCTTGCTTGTCCTTATCTTCGGCCTTGGACTCATCGGTGGCTTCATCGTGGGTCTTGGCCAGGTCATCCATGAAGCGGTGGACCTCGGCGGAATCGATGGTGACGATGGATTCGCCATAATCGCCCTGGCCGTCGATGGAGGTCACCGGGATAGTGGTGAAGGTGACATTGCCGCCGGCCAGACCGGCCAGCTGGGTAACAAAGCCCATGATGTCCCAGCCCTCATCGATGACTACGGAGCGCTCTACCGCCTTGGCAATCTTAGACAGCTTGGAAGGATTAGCCAGGGTGTCATTGTCCAGGATCTTATTGACCAGGGACGCCATGAAGGCTTGCTGGCGCACGATGCGGTCGAGGTCGCCGCGCGGGAGGTTATAGCGCTGGCGCACGAAGGCTAGGGCCTTGGCGCCGTCGAGGGTCTGCTTGCCCTTGCTGAACTTAGCGCCAGACATGTCATCATCAACATCATCGTTGAGGCAGACATCTACGCCATCGACGGCGTCAGTGAGCAAAGTAAAGCCCAACAGGCCCACCTCGGCGTAGTGATCAATAGACACACCGGTCAGGGTGCGCACCATGGCCAGCAATCCTTCGCGGCCGGCTTCGACGCCCTGCTTTTCGATGTCCTTATCCGAATGCGGCTTCTTTTTGCCCTTGGCCTCCGCCTCGGCATTTTCCTGCTCGAGTTCTTCCACCTTGGCGTTCTTGTGGGAGGCGAAGACGGCATTCATCTTCATATTGCCGTAGTCCGGATCCTTGACATAGGTATCGCGCGGAATGGATACGGCGGTGGCGCGGGAACCGTCCTCCGGAACGCGGATGAGCATCATGGTGTCGGTATTTTCCTCACCATCGGCCACGCCGGCGTGCAGGTCCGCCAGTTCCTTCTCGGAGAGGGGATTGCCCTTGGCATCGGTGCGCGAATCCTTGCCCACCAGCAAGATATCTACTGCGCCATCGAGCGAGTTACCGGACAAGCCCTGGCCGTCTAGGGACAAGTCAGTGGCCGAAGACATGCCACTATCCAACCGGCCTACGGTGGCATAACCCACGCCAGATACCACCAGGATCAAGGCAGACAGGAGTGCCACGATCGCCTTGATGGCCGTGGAACCTTTTTGCTTTACCGCACTAGCGGCAGAGGGCGCCGGCTGGATGGTGCGCGCCCGGCGAGTGTTCTCAGAAGTCACAAGTGGAGGCTTTCTAGATTGGTGGGGATCTGGAGACAGTTTAGGGCAGAAAAGCCAAAAATTAGTGATCCGTGTCCGATTTCGCGTGTTCGGGCAGTGTCCCTGCCCAGTGCGAGGAGCGCCTGTGACTAAGCTCGGGGCCATTGTGACTACACCAAATCAATCCCCGCTGGCCGTGATTACCGTGACCTATAGTCCCGGTGAATACCTCGGTAGTTTTTTGGACTCCCTGCCGAGCGCCTGCGCTCGCGGCACCAATGTTGTGCTTGCGGATAATGGCTCCACCGACGGCGTGCCCGAGGCCGCCGCCCGCGAACGTGCCGGGGTGGACTTTCTCGATACTGGCGGAAATATCGGCTACGGCGCTGGCATGAATGCGGGTGCCCGCTTCGCCCGCGAGCACGGTGGAGTGGATGAGGAATTTTTCCTTATTTCCAATCCCGATGTCACCTTTACCCCGGGATCTATTGATCAACTCATTGAGTGCGCCCGCCAGTGGCCGGATGCTGCGGCCGTGGGCCCGCGCATCGTGGAGCCGGATGGTAGCAACTATCCCTCGGCCCGCGCCGTGCCCACCGTGGCTACCGGCATTGGGCACGCACTCTTTTCTTCGATCTGGCCGTCCAATCCATGGTCGCGCGCCTACCGCGATGAAGCCGATATGACCTCCCAGCGCCCAGCCGGATGGTTATCCGGTTCCTGCCTTCTTGTGCGCTGGGATGCCTTCGACGCCATTGGCGGATTTGATGAGCGCTACTTCATGTATCTCGAAGACGTAGATCTAGGAGATCGCTTCACGCGCGCCGGCTACCAAAACATCTTTTGCCCAGAGGCCGTCATCAGCCACGCTAAGGGGCATTCCACCCAAGCGCACGCCGGAGCGATGCTGCGCGCCCACCACAACTCCGCCTATCGCTTTCAGGCAGACCGCCACCCCGCATGGTGGCAGGCCCCACTGCGCGGCGCGTTGTGGTTGGGCCTGCGAGTCCGCGGGCTTATTGCCTCAGCCTCGGCACGTTCTTAAGGCTCGGTGCGCGTGCCGTTGAACTGGATTGCGCGCCATACGCTCTACACTGTCCCTCAGAAAATCACAGAATAAAACTGTCCGCATACATAAGGAAGACTATGACTGAAGCAGCCACCACCCACGGTGCCAGCACGGATGCAGTGATTCTCGTCGGCGGCCGCGGCACCCGCCTGCGCCCACTAACCATCGGTACGCCGAAGCCGATGCTGCCGACGGCAAACTACCCGTTCCTGCAGCACCTGCTCGCCCGCATCAAGGCCGCCGGCATCGAGCACGTCGTCATGTCTACTTCCTATAAGGCCGAGGTCTTTGAGGAGTACTTCGGTGATGGCTCCGAGCTGGGCCTAGAAATCGAGTACGTGGTGGAAGAGACCGCGCTCGGCACCGGCGGCGGCATCCGCAACGTCTACGACAAGCTGCGCAATGACACGGTCATGGTCTTCAATGGTGACGTGCTCTCCGGCATGGATCTGGAAGGCATCCTCACCACGCACCATGACAAAGACGCCGATGTCACCATGCACCTGCTCAACGTGGCTGACCCGCGTGCGTTTGGTTGCGTGCCGACCGACTCCAACGGCCGAGTTACTGCGTTCCTAGAAAAGACCGAGGATCCGCCAACCAACCAGATCAACGCCGGTTGCTATGTATTCAAGCGCTCCGTCATCGAGTCCATCCCGGCCAACCGCGTTGTTTCCGTGGAACGCGAAACCTTCCCAGGGCTCTTGGCTGAAGGCCGGCTGGTTGTAGGCCACGTAGACAACTCCTACTGGCGCGATATGGGCCGCCCGGATGACTTCACCCGTGGTTCCTCCGACCTAGTACGCGGCATCGCGCCTTCCCCGCTGATTGAGGGCAAGACTGGTGAATCCCTGGTAGATCCTTCCGCCGGAATCGCCGGTGGCGTGCTGCTGCTATCCGGTACCGCCGTGGGCCGTGGCTCCGAGGTGGGCGCGGGCTCCCGCCTGGAGGGCACCGTTGTCTTCGACGGCGTGCGCATTGAGCCCGGCGCCATCATCCACAACTCGATCATTGCCTCCGGCGCCCACATTGGCGCCAACGCGGTCATTGAGAACTGTGTCATTGGTGAAGGTGCCCACGTCGGCGCACGCTGCGAGCTTCTCGACGGCATGCGTGTCTTCCCCGGCGTTTCCATCCCCGATGCCGGCGTGCGTTTTAGCTCCGATGCTTAACGCTTTCGCCGTGGTCTGGGCACTGCACTAGGTCCAGCTGACATAGGTCGAACTGAGGACAATGGAGCCTCGGTTCGGCCTCTCTTTTTATGGGCCACCGAGCCCGCCTGTCCGCAACGGCCGACATGGTGCGGAATCAGTGCGGGCGCGGAGGGGGTGGATCCCTTCTTTGCGGCGTTGTGCGCGCGACACGCCGGAATTTCCTGAAAATTGTTGACAGAAAAACGGGGTACCACTACATGTAGTACCCCCTACCTACACCCCCATAGGGGATCAGTTGTTACAGATGTGACGGATGGGGATCGTGTGCTGCGTTTTTGCCGGAAAGCGCGAAGAAGCCGCCAATTCGGGTTGACGATATTTAGTGATCCGGTGTGAAATTACATCAGTGAAAGAAACAGCGGCCGGCGCCGTTACTTCCACACCATCCCGGCGGGGTTGCCCAAGGGGAATGTGGTGTACAGTCGGTCGCACTGATGAGAATTACCCAACCTCGGAGAAAGGAAAAGGCGTGGACAAAATGGCTAATAACAACGCCATTCTCCGTGGCGGTGCTGCTGCAGAGATGTCGCTCGATGAACTCTTCGGTGCCGTCGAGCAGGAGTGGCAGGACCAGGCGCTGTGCGCACAGACCGACCCTGAAGCATTCTTCCCTGAAAAGGGAGGCTCTACCCGTGAGGCCAAGCGCATCTGCCAGGCCTGCGCGGTACGCGATGAATGCTTGGAGTACGCGCTGGAGCACGATGAGCGCTTCGGTATTTGGGGCGGGCTATCGGACCGCGAGCGCCGCCGCCTCAAGCGCGAGATTGGATAATTAAGGTGTCCAGTGAGGCCCCTGGCTAGCACGCAATGTGCGGCCAGGGGCTTTTCTGCTGCCGCGAAACCTACTGGGGCTACCAGCTATAGCGCGGGTCCACTTCTTCGGGGTCCAAGTTGAGGTAGTTGGCCACCAGCGCGGTAATAACGGTGCCCAGGAGTTCGGAACGCTCGGACGGGGTAGAGGCACGTTGCTCAATAGGCATGCGGAAGATGACCAGGCGCGCGCGGGTGGGCTGGCCCTCGGAATCTACACCGGCGGGAACCACGCGGCCGAGGGGAACTGGGCCATCGGCGATAATCTCATCCGGTAGTACGGTCATATCGGGAGAAAGCCGCATGCGCGGGATGGTGTCTACGGCCAAGTCGAGGCCACGCAATTGTGGCGCGAAGGCGTTTTGGATGGGGGCATAGGCCTCCAATACGGCCATGTCGAAGTGCTCGCGCGCGCTGCGGTAGCGCGGGGTCTGCTGGGGGAGGAGAGGTCCGCGCATGCCGTGGCCGTGGCGGTCGCGGGCGGGGCGGATATGCGGGCGAGCGGCGGTCATGACCCTGATTCTAAGGTGCTGGCGGGCCGGATTTAGCGGAGCCACGCCGGGGCGAAGACTATCTAAATCTCAACCAAGGGTTTAGACTTATGCGCTGTGACTATTTCTCGCCATTGCTCCCGCCCAGGCTGCGGCCGCCCCGCCGTGGCGACATTGACCTACGCTTACGCGGACCAGACGGCCGTCGTTGGACCGCTGGCGGAAGAGGAGAACCCACACAGCTGGGATCTGTGCGCCACCCACCGCGACCGCATCTCCGCCCCAGTGGGCTGGGAACTGGTGCGTGTGGATCGCATTGAGCTGGATGAGGAAGATGACCTGATGGCTTTGGCAGAGGCCGTCAAGGAAGATGGCCGCGTGACTACCGGCTTGGTCGATGACCGCAGCGCCGGCTCCGGTGCCGACCCCATCGACTACTCCGCGACCTTTGATGGGGCAGACCCCGCCAATTCGAATCACCCGGTCTTTCGCACCCGTCGCGTGGCTTATGCCAAAAAGGCGCGCCGCGCGCATCTTTCCGTCGTGCCCGATGAATCGGCGCCCGCGGAACCGGACGGGGACTGACACGAACCCCGTGGTGCGGTAGTTTCCCAGCGGGCGGGAGTACTATTGCAGGTTATGCGAACTCGTGAGCATCTTGATGCAGTAATTAAGGCCTATGACGTCCGTGGCGTGGTGGGCGAAGATATCGATGAGAACTTCGTGCGCGATACGGGCGCCGCGTTTGCCGCCATCCTGCGGGAAGAAGGCGAAAATACCGTGGCAGTCGGCCACGATATGCGCCCGTCCTCGCCGTCTCTGGCGCGCGCTTTTGCTGAGGGCGTGACCTCGCAGGGCCTCAACGTGACCCTGCTGGGGCTAACCTCTACCGACGAGCTCTACTACGCCGCCGGTTCCCTGGAGTGTGCGGGCGCTATGTTTACCGCGTCCCATAACCCAGCCAAGTACAACGGCATTAAACTCTGCCGCGCCGGCGCGGTACCGGTGGGCCAGGAGACCGGCTTGGAGCAGATTAAGCAGATGCTTATCGACGGCACCCCGGAGTTCACCGGCACCGAGGGCGCAATTGCCGAGCAGGAGATTCTGGCCGGCTACGCCGACTTCCTGCGCAAGCTGGTACCGCTGGAGGATTCCAAGCCGCTCGTCGTAGCTGTCGATGCCGCCAACGGCATGGGCGGCCACACCGTGCCGGCCGTCTTCGATGGCTTGCCTTTCGACGTCCGCGATTTGTACTTCGAGCTCGATGGCACTTTCCCGAACCACGAGGCTAACCCCTTGGACCCGAAGAACCTTGTAGACCTGCAGAAGTTCACCGTGGATCAGAAGGCCGATATTGGCTTGGCTTTCGACGGGGATGCGGACCGCTGCTTCGTGGTGGATGAAAAGGGCCAGCCGGTTTCTCCGTCTGCCATCTGTGCTCTGGTGGCTGAGCGCTACCTGGAGAAGTTCCCCGGCGCTACCATCATCCACAACCTGATTACCTCCAAGACCGTGCCGGAGCTCATTAAGGAAAAGGGCGGCACCCCGGTGCGCACCCGCGTGGGCCACTCCTTCATCAAGGCGCAGATGGCCGAGCACAAGGCCGCCTTCGGTGGCGAGCACTCCGCGCACTACTACTTCCAGGAGTTCTGGAACGCCGATTCCGGCATGCTTGCTGCAATGCACGTATTGGCCGCTCTGGGCCAGTCCGATAAGCCGCTGAGCGAGCTCATGGCGGAATACTCCCGCTACGAGGCTTCCGGCGAGATCAACTCCACCGTGGAGGACCAGAAGGCCGCTACCCAAGCGGTGCTGGATGAGCTGGCGGATAAGATTGAGTCCGTCGATGAGCTCGATGGCGTGACCGTCGAGCTCAAGGGAACCGAGGCATGGTTCAACGTGCGCGCGTCTAATACGGAGCCGCTGCTGCGCCTCAACGTAGAGGCAAAGACCGCCGACGAGGTGCAGTCCATCGTCGACGAGGTCCTTGCCATCATTCGCCGCTAAACTTCGGCGCGCGAGTGGGAGACCATGTCCTCCCACTCCACGAACTTCTTACGCTCGCGGCCCTCGCGCTCACCCAGAGCGCGCTCGGCCGCGTCCAAGCGCTGCCAATCCTGCCACGTCAGGTAATCGATACCGCGCTCAGCAAAGACTTCGGTGATATCCTCGGCGCTGGAGGGGGAGGGGAGGGTGCCAGAGGCGGCGTCGGCAAGCAGCATGTCAATCGTCTCCGTGGCATCGGACTTGGTATTGCCAATCAGGCCCACCGGGCCGCGCTTAATCCACCCGGTGGTGTAGAGGCCCGGCACCACCGCGCCGGCCGCATCGATGACATGGCCGCCATCGTTATTGATGACGTTCTTGTCCTGGTTAAAAGGCACGCCATCGACCGCATCGGAGCGGTAACCGGTGGCGAAGTAGACCGCCTGCACCGGCCATTCGGTGAATTTGCCGGTGCCGTGCACGCTGCCATCGCCATTGAGAGAGGTGCGCTCGGTTTTGATGCCGCTGACCTTGCCGTCCTCGCCCAAAATCTCTACCGGCTGCTCAAAGAGGTGGATCTGCAGGGTGTGTGGCGCCTCCTTAGGATCGCGGATGGCATACTGCTCGAGCACCTGGCACACCAAGTCGGTGGACTTGCTCTCCTGGCGCGCGGCCAGCGAGGCCTCGTCATAGTCGATGTCCTCGGGGGAGACCACCACGTTGATGGACTCGGAATGGTCCAGCTCCTTGAGCTCCTGTGGGGTGAACTTGGCCTGTGCCGGGCCGCGGCGGCCGAAGACGCGCACGGTCTCAGCCTGGTTCTTGGCCAGGGACTCGTAGACATTATCGGGGATCTCGGTGACCTTGAGCTCATCGCCGGTTTTGGCCAAGATGCGGGAGACGTCCAGGCCCACATTGCCCACGCCAATGACCGCCACCTCCTTGGCGGACAAATCCCAGTCGCGTTCGAAGCGCGGGTTGCCATCGTAGAAGCCCACGAATTCGCCGGCGCCATGCACGCCGTCCAAGTCCGCGCCAGGGATATTGCGGTGGCGGTCGCCCACGGCGCCGGTGGCAAAGACTACGGCATCGTAGTGCTGCTGTAGCTCGTCGACGGTGATGTCACGGCCGATGTGCACGTTGGTCAACAGGCGAATCTGCTCGGTGTCGAGCACCCGGTGTAAGGATTTGATGATGCCCTTAATGCGTGGATGGTCCGGCGCCACGCCATAGCGGATAAGGCCGAAGGGTGCGGGCATCTGCTCGATGAGGTCAATCTGCACCTCGCCGCCGGTCTTTTTCACCAGTATATCGGAGGCGTAAATGCCGGCTGGGCCTGCGCCGATGACGGCTACCTTCAAGGGCTGATTCATGCTGCGTGAATGCCTTTCTCTCAATCGCGGGGTCTAGACCGCTAGGTTCATTTTTGTGGCTTATCTTTCTGGCAATTGAACCGTTTAGTCTAGGTTGCGGCAAGGAGTTGAATTAGATTCTAAAAACATACTGCCGTTCATGCAGGTCATGGCGATTCTTTAATTGAAAATAAAAAAGACCGCTTTGTCTGCCCATTTTAGACGGGTAGGTTGTCTTTCAATACTTTGGAAAGGCAGGTTGAGATCTACACCATGACCACCGCGACTAATACCAAGCGCACGCCCCGCGCTAAAAAGCCCGAAGGCCAATGGAAGATTGACGGCACCGAGCCCCTCAATAACGATGAGGTAATTAAGCAGGAAGACGGCGGACTTTCTGCTAAGCAGCGCGTCATCGATATCTATTCCAAGCAGGGATTTTCCTCTATTCCAGCCGATGACCTAGCCCCTCGCTTTAAGTGGCTGGGCCTTTATACACAGCGTAATCAGAACTTGGGCGGTGAGATGACCTCCAAGCTATCTAACGCGGAACTGCAGGACGAGTACTTCATGATGCGTGTGCGCTTCGACGGTGGCCGTGCCGATCCTGCCAAGCTGCGCGCCGTCGGTGAGATCTCGCGCGATTATGCCCGCTCCACGGCGGACTTTACGGACCGCCAGAATATCCAGTTGCACTGGATTCAAATCGAGGATGTGCCCACCATTTGGGACAAGCTCGAGTCTGTGGGGCTGAGCACGCTCATGGGCTGCGGCGATGTACCGCGCGTCATTTTAGGCTCTCCAGTTGCCGGCGTGGCCGAGGACGAGATTATCGATGCCACCCCAGCCATCGAAGAAATCAAGAATAATTACCTGCCGCGCGAGGAATTCCATAACCTGCCGCGCAAATTCAAGACCGCTATCTCCGGCAACTCCCGCCAGGACGTCACGCACGAGATTCAGGACGTCGCCTTCGTGGGCGTGAACCACCCCGAGTACGGTCCGGGATTCGACTGCTTCGTTGGCGGCGGCCTGTCCACCAACCCGATGCTCTCGCAGTCCCTCGGCGCCTGGGTTCCCCTAGAGCGCGTGCCGGAGGTGTGGGCCGGCGTGGTCGGCATCTTCCGCGACTATGGCTTCCGCCGCAATCGCAACCGTGCCCGCCTGAAGTTCTTGGTAGCCAAGTGGGGCATCGAAAAGTTCCGCCAAGTGCTGGAGGAGGAATACCTGGACAAGCCGCTGTTGGATGGCATCCCACTGGAGGTCGAGCCCGGCTCCCGCGATCACTTGGGCGTGCACCGCCAGAAAGACGGCAAGTTCTACGTTGGCGTAAAGCCTACCGTGGGACACGCCACCGGCGAGCAGCTCATCGCTATTGCGGACGTGGCCGAAAAGTTCGGCATCAGCCGCATTCGCACCACCCCGATGAAGGAATTGCTCTTCCTTGATGTGGAGGAAGAAGACATTCCGGCGCTCTCCCGCGCGCTCGATGAGACCGGCCTGTACTCCCAGCCGTCCGAATTCCGCCGCGGCGTCATCTCCTGCACCGGCCTGGAATTTTGCAAGCTCGCGCACGTGACCACGAAGGCCCGCGCCATCGAGTTGGTCGACATCCTGGAAGACACCTTGGGTGATCTAGACGTGCCGATTTCCATCGCGCTCAACGGCTGCCCTAATGCCTGCGCGCGTTCGCAGGTATCGGACATTGGCCTGAAGGGGCAGGTCGTCACCGATTCCGAGGGCAACCGTGTCGAGGGCTTCCAGGTCCACCTGGGCGGCGCCCTTGGCCTGTCCCCGGACTGGGGCCGCAAGCTGCGCGGCCATAAGGTCGTGGCCGATGAGGTGCCCGAGTACGTCATTCGCCTGGTCAATAAATACAAAGAGCAGCGCGAGGAAGGCGAACAATTCCGCCACTGGGTTCTGCGCGCCAAGGAGGAGGACTTGCAGTGAATTTTCGCCGCCAGCCGAACCCGAACCGCAACCATCCCAGCTTCTGCCCGTATTGCGCAGGCACCGACCTCTTCCCGGATGAGGAAGATGACTTTGCCTGGAAGTGCCAGGAGTGCCTGCGGATTTTCTCCGTGCGCTTTCACGGCCAAGATGATGCCCCGGTAGCCCCCGCACCGGCAGTGTCCTCTAACGAAGCACTGAAGCGCTCGCTTGCCCGCCGCGGCCACACCACGGCGCCAGAGGCTTAAGGATGTCCCCATGCCCGCACTTATTACCCTGTCCCACGGTTCGCGACACCCGAGCGCCGCGGCCGGCATTGAGCGCCTGACCCAGGCCGCGGGTCTGCGCCCAGCTCGCGCGGCGCACCTAGAATTCAACGAGCCCGACCTCACCACGGCCGCGCTCGAGCTCGCCCAGCTAGGGGAGACCGAGGCCGTTGTAGTTCCGCTGCTTTTTACCCAGGGCTACCACCAGCGTGTGGATGTCCCGCGCGCGCTTGCCGACGCCTCCCGTGCCTCTCACTTGTCCCTCCACCTTGCCCCAGGGCTCGGCACCGGCGAGGACCTCGCCCGCGTGCTCGCCTCCCGTACCCGGCCTGGCGACGCCCACGTGGTCATCTACTCCGTCGGTTCCTCCGATACCGCGGCTAACAATGCCATCCGTGATCTCGCCCACCGCACCTTCGCGCTCACCGGCGTGCCCGTCTCGGTGGAATTTGCCACCCGCGGTGGCCGCGAAGGGATTGTGTCCCTGTGCCGCAAGCATCAAGATCCCGCCCAGGTACGCGTGATCCCGCTCTTCGTGACCGAAGGCCTGCTCCTGGACCGGTTGGCGGGCGTACCCGCGACCGTCGACCGCCCTCTTGGCACTGACCTCGCGGGCCTCGTCGCAGATCGCTTTCACCACGCCCGCCGCGCCCCACAGGAGGTGTTCGCGCCATGCTAACCCTCATCCTCATCGCGCTCGCCGGTGCAGCCGCCAACCTCGTGGACGGTGGCATCGGCATGGGCTTTGGCGTCACCTCCACCACGATGTTGTTGCTGGCCGGCCTCGGTCCCGCGCAGGCCTCGGCCGTCGTCCATACCGCTGAGCTTGGCACTACTGCCATCTCTGGATTGAGCCACGCGCGCTTCGGCAACGTGGATTGGAAAACCGTGGTCCGTCTCGGCGTGCCGGGCGGGATCGCCGCCTTTTTGGGCGCTACGTTGCTGTCGAATATCTCCACCGCGGCGGCCGCGCCGGTGACCGCACTCATCTTGGTCGGCATCGGCGCCAACCTCATTTGGCGTTTCTCCCAACCGCGCCGCCGTGGCTCCGCCTATAAGCGCACCCACTCCACGCCGTTTCTCGCCGGCCTCGGTCTTGTGGGCGGATTCGTCGATTCCACCGGTGGCGGCGGCTGGGGCCCGGTGTCGACTTCAACGCTCATGGCTATCGGCCGCGAGCAGCCGCGCCGTATTGTGGGTACGGTCAATGCCGCTGAGTTCCTAGTGACCTTTGGCGCTACCGCAGGCTTTATTGTCGGGCTTTGGCACGATATCGTCGCCAACTTGGCCGCAGTCATTGCCCTACTCATCGGTGGCGCTATCACCGCGCCCATCGCCGCGTGGCTTATCTCCCGCATCAACCCGGTCCTGCTCGGCGGACTCGTCGGCACGGCCATCGTGGGCCTGAATATCAGCAAAGTCATCGGCGGTGCCGAGACGTACTTTGGCTGGGTAGTGCCTGCAGCAGATACCTCCGTTGTCATCGCAGTCGTGGTCGCGGCTGGTGTGGCCGCCACCATCCGTGGCGCGCTGCGCACTAGGCGTGCGCGTGCGGCGGAATTGGAAGCCGAAAACGCTGAGGAGGCTGCCCATGCTGATTTCCATGCCCCGGATTATCCGGAGCGCGTCGCCGCCGCCCACCGCGTCCACGGTTCGCGCAAGTCTGGCGTAACCATCGTGCAAGACAAAGCCCCCGAAAGCCCCGCCGCTGACCGCGCGTAGCCCTTCCGTCGCGCCCTTTGGCCACGTTATCGGGCAGAACTCGCCTCCGATGGGCTAGAACGCGGCCATAAGTTGGCCCCGGCCACCCAAGTCTCGAGAACCCGCTACCTGCTGCCTGCTACAGCCCGGCCACCTCGCCGATGACGTAGACCGCCGGCGCGGAAATCTCGTGCTCGGCCATCGTCTGCGCCAAGGTACCCAAGGTGCAGCGATAGGCGCGCTCGGTAGAAAGCGTGCCCTCTTGGATGATGGCGCAGGGAGTGGAGGGGGAGAGGGAGGCTCCGATAAGCGCACTGGCAATCGCCGGGGCATTTTTCACGCCCATGATGACAGCCAGCGTGGCGCCAGAGCGGGCGAGCGCTGCCCAGTCCACCAAGGACTTCTCATGGCCGGGCGGAAGGTGGCCGGAGACCACCGTGAACCCGTGGACGATGCCGCGCTGGGTTACCGGGATTCCTACGGCCGCAGGAACGGAAATGGCGGAGGTTACGCCCGGAATGACCGTGGTGGGTATAGACGCATCCGCCAGCGCTTGCACCTCTTCAAAGCCGCGCCCAAAGACGAAAGGATCGCCCCCCTTAAGACGGGCCACCTTGCGGCCGGCACGGGCGTGTTCGATGAGCAGCTCGTTGATCTTTTCCTGCGAGATTGACTTCTTATAGGGGAGCTTAGAGACGTCAATAAGCTCTTTGGAAGAAATATCACACAGCTTATCGAGCTGCGCCGTAGGTCCCAGGTGATCGGCAAGAATAACCTCTGCATCCTGCAGGGCGCGCATGCCGCGCACGGTAATGAGGTCCCACGCGCCGGGGCCGCCGCCAATCAGGGTTACGGGATGAATCTGTGCGGAAGTCATAGGACTTCATCTTAGTGGGCGCCCGACTATGCTTGGGCCACATGGATACCGGTAATTATGACGCCGAAACCGTGCGCTTTTTTGATGTGGCGCACGAAGGCGCCCAAATCCGCCTGGTGGCCGGAGAAGTGGAGCGCTGGGGCGAGGCGCTCAGTGGGCTCAATCCCCGCTCGCTTGTCATTATCCCCACCGACGCGATTGCCCGCCAGGCCGCCCACCTGGGCGTTGGCCTCGCCGAGCCGCTGCGGATCCCGATTGTGGTCACTGAATCACTCCCGCGCTACGTGGGGGCGCTGGACCTGGTCGTGGTCGTCGGCGAGCCCGGCGAGTGCGACTGGGCGTCGCGCGCCCTCATTACTGCCAGCCAGCGCGGAGCTACCACGGTTCTCATCGGTCCGGCCAAGGGCCCGCTGGTGGAGGACTGCCCGGAGGATACGCTCGTCGCACCTTGCTTGCCGACGGCCGAGGGGAGCTCGCCCGCGCGCAGCATTGCCGCCCTGCATGCGCTGTGCTGCCTGCTCTATCAGGGGCCGACCGCGGTGAAGGAGACCCTCGAGGACCTCGCTGCGGCTGTGGACCGCGAGCTTGCACAGCTTTCTCCTGAGCGCGATGCCACTACCAATCCGGGCCGCCAATTGCGCGAGTTTATTGACGGCGCCCGCGTCATCCATTCCTGCGTGTTCGACCCGTATTCCTATTCCGAGCGTCGCGAGCACGTGCAGCTCGACGCCCTCGTGGCCCGCATGGCCGCGACCATCTGGGCCGTACACGGCCTGCCGAGCGCATATGTGGACCCAGCCGAATTGCGCCGCGCGCTCGACCGCGACTCCGATAGTTCCCCGGCCACTGATCTCTTCTATGACCCCTTCATTGATGGCGATGGTGCTGAGGGCGCTTTGGTACCCTTGAAGGTGATTTTCTGGGGGCAGGAAGAGGCGAACCTGCCCAACTCGCTTGCAGTCCGCAGCATCGACCCGGAACCGGGCATGGGGCATCTTGCCCGCTCACTGCAGCTTATTACGCGGAGTTTTGCCGCGACCGCCTACGAGATTTCTAAAGGATAGAAACACATGCAGCTGTTGCACAGCGCCACTCGCAATTATTCCTGGGGCTCGCGTACCCTTATCCCGCACCTGCAGGGCCAGCCCGATTCCGACAAGCCCGTCGCAGAGCTGTGGTTCGGCGCCCACCCCGGCGACCCTTCCACGGTGGATGGCCGCCTGCTCAATGAGGTCATTGCAGAGGATCCGGCAGGGCAGCTAGGCAGCCGCGTATCTGCCGAGTACGGCGAGCGCCTGCCCTTCCTGCTCAAGGTGCTTGCGGCCGAGGAGCCGCTGTCCTTGCAGGCTCACCCGTCAAAGACGCAGGCGGAAGAGGGCTTTGCCCGCGAAAACGCCGCCGGTATCGAGCTCACCGCGTCCAATCGCAATTACAAGGACGATAACCACAAGCCCGAGCTCATCGTCGCGCTCACGGATTTCTATGCCATGGCCGGCTTCCGCCCCTTGGCGCGCACCCGCGAGCTTTTTGCCGCCCTCGAGTGCCCTGAGCTGGATCACTACGTTGCCATGCTTGACGACGACCCCTCGGCAACCACCGAGTCCGCCAACCTGCGCGTCCTTTTCACCACGTGGATTACCATTCCGTCTGCCAAGCGCAAGGAGCTCATTTCCGCCATTGTTGCCGCCGGCGAGCGCCTGATCGCCGCGGACTCGGCCGATTGGAAGTCCCGTGTCATGTCTACGGTGCTGGATCTCAATCAGCGCTACCCAGGCGATATTGGCGTGCTGGGCGCATTGCTGCTCAACCACATCGAGCTCTCGCCCGGCGAGGCCGTCTACCTAGACGCAGGCCAGCTCCATGCCTATGTCTCCGGCCTCGGCGTGGAGATCATGGCGAACTCCGATAACGTGTTGCGCGGTGGCCTGACGCCAAAGTTCGTTGACGTTCCAGAGCTGGTCAAGGTCTTGACTTACGCCGCTGCCGACGAGCCGCGTGTGCAACAACAAGATAAGTCCGCCCAGGACAATGTCCACGATGCCGCCGCCTGGTCCTACCCGGTACCCATCGAGGAATTCCTGCTGGACCGCGTGGAGCTCACCGGTTCGTCTTCTGTGGATCTTGATTACGATGGCCCGACCATCGCCCTGTGCACCGCAGGTTCCGTAACCTTTACCGATGCTGCGGGCAAGACCCTCACCGCGACCCCAGGCCAAGCCGTCTGGCTGCCAGCTGCCGAGGGCCTCGTTACTGCTACTGCGGAATCCGACACCGCGGACCTCTTCGTCGCCCGCGCCTAGTCCGCGTTTAGCCCACACCAGCACGCTTCGCCGCCGCCCTCCGGTTTCAAGCGAAGCGTGCTTTTCAGTCTTCATTACAGCCGCGTTGCGGCCTGCTCTGCTCAATTCTTGGCGCATATTGTGGCTGCGTCGTAATGACCGCATTCCAGCGCATACAAAACAAGCACGTTTCCCGGAATTCTGACTTCAGAATCGAGGAAACGTGCTTGTTTTGTTCGTCTACGTCGAGAACCGACTCCGAATTAGCGCGAAGGCGCCGCTTCGCTCGGAGCCTGCTTGGCCGTGGCCGGTGCCTGCTTGGTTGGCACCAGGTCGGTTGGCTCCTGGTTCTGATCGGCGGAAGGTCGCTTCGCAGCGGCATGGCCGGTGAGCTTTTCTTCCTCTGCCTTTTCGACCGTGTGTTGCTCCGTGCCGGCTGGTTCATGGGCCGGGGCGTCGGAATCCTTGCCCGAGTTATCTTGCGAGGCAGGCGCCTCAGGTGAGGGCTGCGGAGTGGACGGGCCAGTGGTGGCCGGCGGGGTGGTGCCGCCCTGGTTGTTCTGCGGGGCACCAGTAGTCTGCGAGCCGTTCTGGTTGCTCGGGTAATCAGGCGTCAGACGCTGATTGCCCTGGCCGGTGCCCTGACCACCCTGGGTGGTGGTATTGCCCTGCGAGGTGGTGCCCTGCGGGGAGATGTTTTCTGGACGGTAGACCTTGGTGGGCTGGGTTGCTGCCTGTGGGCGCACTACCGCATTAGGGGCGAGAAACGGATCGTTGTTGTGCGGCTGCTGATGCTTGGAATCGCCAGACGAGGCGGTGGAACTCGTAGCGTGCGTGGAGTGCTGCTTTGAAGGGGAACGGTCCGTGGAAGAAGTGGTGGTCTCCTCGGCTGCGGTGTGGGTCGGGGAGACGGAGGTGGTCGCGGACTGATCCGCGGCGTTGGAATAGTTAGCGCTCGGCGAGCTCATGCGCCAGACGGCGACTCCGACGACGGCCGCGGCGATCAGTCCGGCCACAATGAACACGTAGACGCGGCGCGAATCTGGCTTCATCGTGGCTGTCCTTTCTATGAGGTGGGCGGTTTCAGCCCAAGGAGGAGGGCGATACAGCGCCCCGGTAACAAGTTGGTAACGAGACTATCATGTTTGGGAAACATTGCGACGGCGTCGCAATTCTGTGATAAGTACACAAAAAGGCAGTTCACGGGCGTAGAAGGCCATGCAAACCTTTTCATCGTCTTCTTTCTTTCACTAAGAAAGCGTGTATAAATGGCGCTGAAAGCACCGAAGGAGTCAAAAAGTGAGTACTTGGGACGAAAATATTTTCAGCACGGACCTCAACGTCGATTTCTTGGACGAGATGGCAAACCTCGATGAAGAAGGGGTAATTCGCGCCGTCGAGGATGCCTGCGAGGTCGCACACAGCAAGCCAAAACTCAGCGAAGAAGAGGAGCAGAATGCTCAAGCGGCGGCCACCATTGCTGCCATTTGGGCTGGTGCGCCCTTTAGCGCAGGCGAAGTAGTCGAAGACTACCCCTATATTAGGGAACTGGTGGGCTCTGGCAGCGAGACCCTGACGGAAAATGCCCTCGAGGTGCTTGAAAACGTCGAGGAAGAATATGACCTCGAGCCATTCATTGAGGCCCTGTCCTAAGCCGAACCTGCTGCCCGCGGCAGCGGCCGCGCGAGAGCGGCCCCGCGGGTGAAATAACAGAAGGGAGGATAGCCCACACCTATGCTGATCAGCATCGAAGGCATCGACGGTGCCGGTAAAAATACGTTGGTCTCCGCACTTAAGGAGTCGTTGGACCGGCCCGTAGAGGTTATTGCCTTTCCGCGCTATGCAGACTCGATTCACGCGCAGCTAGCGCAGAAGGCACTCTATGGAAAGATGGGCGACCTCACGGATTCGGCTTATGCCATGGCGACGCTATTCGCGTTGGATCGCTATGGCGTAAAGGACCAGCTGCAGCGCGCCAAGGAATCCGACACTGTGGTGCTACTGGATCGTTACGTGGCTTCCAATGCCGCGTATTCGGCGGCGCGGCTCGAAGACGATGCGGTGATGGAGTGGGTACACGACCTGGAATTTGGCACCCTCGGCCTGCCGGAGGCGGACCTGCAGGTGTATTTGGATACGGCGGTAGAGGTGGCGTCGGAAAGAGCGCAGGCACGAGCCCAAGCAGACGCCAGCCGGGAACGCGACCGCTACGAACGCGATGGTGGGTTGCAAGAACGCACCGCCGCAGCCTACCGGCGCTTGGCAGATGCGGGCTGGGGTGGACGCTGGATCGCTACCGCCGATGCGGATACTATTATTTCAGCGATAAAAGACCTTGTAGGAGAATAGAACGTGGCGCCCAAGATTTTGGTTGTCGATGACGATCCGGCTATCTCAGAGATGCTGACCATTGTGCTCGAGTCCGAAGGACTCAAGCCCATTCCGGTCATGGACGGCAATGACGCCGTGCCTGCCTTTGAGCAGCACGAGCCGGACCTCATCCTGCTGGACCTCATGCTTCCGGGCATGAACGGCGTAGATATTTGCCGTGCCATCCGCCGTGAATCCTCCGTGCCCATCGTTATGCTGACCGCCAAGACCGATACGGTTGATGTGGTACTCGGCCTTGAATCCGGCGCGGATGATTACATCACCAAGCCATTCAAGCCCAAGGAACTCATCGCCCGCATCCGTGCGCGCCTGCGTCGCACCGATTCTGCGGAATCTGAAATCCTGGAGGTTGCGGACCTTGTCATTGATGTGCCGGAACATACCGTTCGCCGCACCGATGGCACCGAGCTGAACCTGACCCCGCTGGAGTTTGACCTGCTGCTGGAGATGGCGCGCCGCCCCGGCCAAGTACACACGCGTGAATCGCTGTTGGAATCCGTGTGGGGCTATCGCAATGCTTCTGATACCCGCCTGGTAAACGTGCACGTCCAGCGCTTGCGCGCCAAGATCGAGCACGATCCGGAAGACCCGCAGATCGTGCTGACCGTGCGCGGCGTGGGGTATAAGACCGGCAAGGCCGGCGCCGGGGAGTAAGGATCATCGGAATCATTGAGCGTCTAAGGCGCATTCGAGACGCCTTTATTACAACGTGGCGCACCTCTTTGCAGGCGCGCGTCATTGGCATGATTTTGGTCGCCTCCTCGGTGGTCATGATCATCTTGGCCTACGCGCTGGTGTCCGTGCTTACCCAGCGCCTGGTCAGCCAGAAGGAAGACGTGGCCCAACAGGAGCTGGAGCGCGCCCGCACGGCCGTGGAACAGCAAATTGATGCCACCAGTTCTGCTAACTCCGTCCAGGTGCGCATCAACTCTGCGCGTGCTGCGTTGGGCCAGCTCTCCGCCCAACAGGGCGATGCCCAAGCGGTCTATGAACCAGTCATCGTGGTGGAAAACCAGGATGGCTCTGTTACCACTTCGCCCGAGGATTTCCCCGTGCCGGATCAGCTGCGGGAAATGGTGGATCAAGGCCAGATTGCGCAGCAGTATTTCCCAGCTCCGCGCGAAAATGGCGAATACTACAACGCCCTGCTCGTAGGCACGCCTACCGATACCGATATTCCCCGTACGCAGGTCTACCTGGCGTTGTCCATGGAATCGGAAGAATCCACCATGGCGTTGATGCGCGGTCTGCTTTCGGCGGCCGGTGTGGTCGTCGTGGTGCTGCTGGTGGGCATTGCCTGGCTAGCTACCCAGCAGGTAATTACGCCAATTCGCTCGGCCTCGCGCATTGCGCAGCGCTTGGCGGCGGGTCATTTGAAGGAGCGCATGGCCGTCGATAGCGATGATGAGATGGGTCGCTTGGCCGCGTCCTTCAATAACATGGCCGATAAGCTTTCCTCCCAAATTGCACAGCTGGAGGAGTACGGCGATTTGCAGCGGCAGTTTACTTCTGACGTCTCCCATGAGCTGCGCACCCCATTGACCACCGTGCGCATGGCCGCGGACATGATTGAGGCGGAAAGCGATAGCCTGCCGCACGGTGCCCAGCGCGCTTCCCGCCTCATGTCGAGCGAGCTCGACCGCTTCGAGGAATTGCTCGCGGACTTGCTGGAGATTTCTCGCCACGATGCTGGTGTGGCGGATTTGTCTACGGCAGCCATTGATCTGCGCTCGTGTGTGGAGGCGGCCTACGGACAGGTGGAGCATTTAGCCCGCGAGCTCGACGTGGAGGTCCAGCTCAACCTGCCGGAGGAGCGCATCGGAGTCGAGGCCGATTCCCGCCGCCTTGAGCGCATCTTGCGCAACCTACTGGCCAATGCCATTGACCACTCGGAGGGCAATCCAGTGGCGGTAGACATCGCAGCCACGGACACTGCGGTGGGCGTTACCGTTACGGACCATGGCGTGGGCTTAAAACCTGGCCAGGAAGAGCTGGTATTCAACCGCTTCTGGCGTGCGGATTCTTCCCGCAAACGCCATTCTGGCGGCACCGGTTTGGGCTTGGCTATCGCCCGCGAGGATGCCGTCCTGCACGGCGGCACGCTAGATGCCACCGGTTACGAGGGATTTGGTTCTCGCTTCCGCCTCATTATTCCACGTACCCCGAATACCGAGGTGGGCGAGGCTCCCATCGCTGTGGAGATTCCCGGCGCACCCGTCACCAGCACTGCGGATGGTAGTGAGCTGGCAGAATCGCGACCAGAACCCGATGCTGCAGCTGCAGAAGCACCGGGCCCAGGCGCCGCCGAGCCGGATGGCGGGCCCGCTTCTGCAACGCCGGCCATTTCATCCGGCATGAGCTCACCGCACGTCGAGAAGAGTGACAGGGACGCCGATGGTGAGGTAGAAGGCGATGGCATCCTCTGGCCTTCGGAACGTGAGCTTAACCGCGGCGCGGCCGCCCCGGACAGGCGCGCCTATAAGGCCCCGGACTTTGAGGGCAGGAGGAAATAAGCGTGTTGAGAGCGAAGTATCGCAAGACCGCAGTTGTCGGCACCGCAGCGGCCGTGGTTTTTGTCAGCGGTTGTTCCACCCTGCCGAATAACACCGGTCCGCAAGTAGTCGGTACCTACCAGCAGCAACCGGAAGGCCCGGAAGAAGTCATTGCACCGCAACCCGGCGATGACCCGGACTTGACGTTGCGCGATTTCTACCAGGCTTCCGCCGTGCCGGGAAACGATCATGAGGTCGCGCGCGGCTTTCTGACCGATAACGCCCGCGAAGCCTGGGACGCCAGCGGCGATGTGATGGTGGTCGATAGCTTGGACATCGTTACCGCGCCCGCTAGTAAGCAAAGCTCGAGGGATAATGAGCGCGCCTTCACGGTGCGCGGCACCATCATCGGCCGCCTTAAATCCGGCGGTGCGTACGTGCCGGAAAATGAGGGCTACGAGGCCGTCATCTACATGAAGAAGCAAGACGATAGGTGGCGCGTCGATGGCTTGCCGGCAGGGGTAATAATGGAGCGCAATGAAATGCGCAATCACTACACCCCACAATCGCTGTACTTCTTTAAGCAGAGCAACGATGTGTTGGTTCCAGACCGCCGCTGGCTGTATAAGGGCGGCGAACAATCGGAGTCGACGCTCCTTACGCTGCTGATGGAGGGACCTTCATCTAGCATTGCTCCCGCTACCCGCCGGGCAGCGGGGGAGAATGTCACTTTCGCCGGCTATGACCGCGAACAGGGCTACCAATTCGAGGGCCTTGCTGACCTAGACGCCCAAGATCGCACGCTCTTTGCAGCCCAGCTAGTGTGGACGCTCACGGAAGCCGGCCATACCGGCCCCTTCAAGGTCAAGGCCGATGGCGGTGACTTGGTGGAGGGCATGGATAGCCTCAGCGTGGATGACTTCGCGGACTATAACCCGGAGGAAAGCAGCACCTCTTTGTCTAAGCTCTACGCCCTCAATGAGGGCAACCTGCTCGAGGTGGACGATGGTGTGGCCGAGCCCGTGAAATCCACGCTGGGCAGCAGCGGTGACGTGCAATCCGTAGATGTTGCCGATAGCGGCCTCGTTGCGGCAGTGCGCCGCAAATCCAATAATGACTTCTCGCTGCAGATAGGCGAGCTTGACGGCCAACTGCAGGATTCGGTGGAGGGCCCCACACTGGCACGGCCGACCTTCGAGTACAACGGGCAAGCCGCCTGGACCGTGGTTGATGGCGATCGCATCGTGCGCGTGGTGCGTTCCAAGACTACAGGTCGCATCTCCGAATCCGAGGTGGATGCCCGCAGCATCGACGATATCGAGGGCGAAATCTCCGTCATCCGCTTGTCCCATAGCGGTGCGCGCGTGGCCATGATTATTGATGGCCACGTGTACATCGCGGCCGTTGCTCAATCCAGTAGCGGCGATAAGCGCATCGTCAACGCCCGCGAGGTTGGCCCCGAAGTATCCGGTTCGGCACTATCGCTGGACTGGAATGCGGATGGCTCGCTCATCGTGGGTACTTCCTCGAGCCAGTCGCCCGTCTGGCGCATTGAGCAGGATGGTTCTTCGGCGTCGACCATGCCTACCGGTAATATCACCGCCCCCGTGGTGGCCGTGGCAACCTCGCCCACCAAGCTCTTCATTACTGATTCTCACGCCATGCTGGAGCTTCCTTCCACCGTCATGGACGAAACCAATTGGCGCGAGGTCTCCGGCCTGCAGGGTCGGCGTTCTTCCCCTATCGTTTCTAATTAGCCGCGAGAGGTCCTGCGCGGCTGGGGAGAGGCGATTATGGGCTTGGGGGAGCTTATTTTTCCGCGTGCGTGCGCTGGGTGCGGCGCGCCGGGTGAGGTCTTGTGCCCACCGTGCCGCGATCACCTGCGGCAGCCGCCCTATATGGTGGCGCGGCCCCGGCCGCTGGGCGCGCCTGTCTATGCTCTCGGCCCCTATTCCGATATTCGCCGCCGCATCATCATTGGCATGAAGGAGCGTGGCAATCGGCCGGTGCGCGAGTATGTGGGGGCCGTCTTCGCGGCCGGGCTGGCTCATTTGAGCGCCCGCGGCGATATCCCGCGCGAGTTCACCCTCGTTCCCGCGCCTACTCGGCCGCGTTCGGCGCGGGCACGCGGGGGAGATCCGGTGTCCGCTGTGTGTCACACCGCGGCGCAGCACCAGCGCGTGGGCGTGTGCGCGGCGCTTACTATGGGCCAGTCCACCGCGGACCAGTCCGAGCTCAACGCGCAGGATAGGTGGGCCAACCTGCAGGGCCGAGTCCGCGTGCGCGTGCCTATTGCTCGGGCGCCTGCGCTGCTTGCCGACGACGTCATTACCACCGGCGCCACCCTTGCCGCCAGCATCGCCGCCCTGCAGGCCACGGGTGTAGAAGTCTGCGGGGCATTGGTCTTTGCGGATGCCTAGATAGGGGTGGTGCCCACCCTCGAGGTAGGGGAGTCGCCAAAAAATTTCCCGCAAAGGTCATAACCAGTGCTATCATGAGGAGTGTCACAGAGAGATAGTTACTGTGATTGATTCTAGTCCCCACTACTCAAGGGAGGCATCTCAATGTCCCAGCCAAACAAAGCTCAGGTAACGATTACGGGCCGCAACGTCGAGGTTCCCGAACACTTCCAAGAGCGAGTTAATGACAAGCTGGCCAAGATTGAACGCCTTGACCCCACCCTGACCTTCTTCCATGTGGAGCTACAGCACGAACCCAATCCGCGCCGTGACTCCGAAGCGGAGCGCATTCAGATCACCGCTACGGGCAAGGGGCACATTGCCCGCGCTGAAGCCAAGGAAGATTCCTTCTACGCAGCGCTCGAAACCGCCTTGGGCAAGATGGAGCGCTCCCTGCGCAAGGTGAAGGTGCGCCGCGAAAACGTCAAGAGCGGTCACCGCGCGCAGAAGGGCACCGGCGAGATTGCCGCTGAGATGGTGGCCCAGGCTGAAGCGGAGCGCGCAAAGGAAGAGCGCTACGTTGACCCCTATGCTGAGACTGTAGAGGACGTTCGCCCCGGCCAGATCGTTCGTACCAAGGAACACCCGGCTACCCCGATGAGCGTGGATGATGCCCTGAGCGAGATGGAGCTGGTGGGCCACGACTTCTTCCTTTTTATCAACGAGGAGAACAATAAGCCGTCCGTGGTCTATCGCCGCCACGCTTACGACTACGGCATCATTTCCCTATCGGAAGACGCTGAAGCTTAAAGGAGCTCATACTTCTCTTAGTTAACGACCCTGCTGCGAGTATGCAGCGGGGTCGAATTTGTGGTTAGGGGAGGGGCGCCGGCAAGCAGGTTGCGGGGGATATACAGGCTGAACGGAGGCTGTGCGCTTGCCCTATGTGCTAGGTGGGAGATGCTTTGTGAAAGCGAGTGAGTACAATAGCGACGAGTTAACTTTATTGTCGCGACTAGAAGGACTAACTAACCGTGTTTGGACTTTCCAAGCTGCTGCGCGCGGGCGAGGGCCGTACGGTCAAGCGCCTGGGCAAAATGGCAGACGATGTAATTGCACTTGAGGATAAGTACGCGGAGCTTTCGGACGACGAACTTAAGGCAAAGACCGACGAGTTTAAGACTCGCCTGCGAGACGGCGAAGAGATGAATGACATCTTGCTCGAGGCCTTTGCGACCGTCCGTGAGGCTGCCTGGCGCGTCCTTGATCAGAAGCACTACCGCGTGCAGATCATGGGCGGTGCGGCCCTGCACTTCGGCAACGTCGCCGAGATGCGCACCGGTGAGGGTAAGACCCTGACCTCGCTGCTGCCGGCCTACCTCAATGCCCTTGATGGCAAGGGTGTCCACATCGTCACCGTTAACGATTACTTGGCAAAGCGCGACGCCGAGATGATGGGCCGTGTCCACCGCTGGCTTGGCCTGTCCGTGGGCGTCATTCTGTCCGAGATGCGCCCACCAGAGCGCAGGGCTGCCTACGACTGCGACATTACCTACGGCACCAATAATGAGCTCGGCTTTGACTACCTGCGCGATAACATGGTCCGCTCCCTCAACGATGTGGTGCAGCGCGGTCACAACTTCTGCATCGTGGACGAGGTTGACTCGATTCTTATCGATGAAGCCCGTACCCCGCTCATCATCTCCGGCCCGGTAGATGGTTCCTCCCAGTTCTATAGCGTCTTCGCTCAGCTGGCCCCGCGCATGCGCGAGGGTATCCACTACGAGGTGGACCACAAGAAGCGCACCATCGGCGTGCTGGAAGAGGGCGTGGAATACGTCGAGGATCAGCTCGGTATCGATAACCTTTACGCCCCCGAGCACTCCCAGCTGGTGTCCTACCTGAACAACGCCCTGAAGGCCAAGGAGCTGTTCACCCGCGACAAGGACTACATCGTTCGCAATGGCGAAGTCATGATCGTGGACGGTTTCACCGGCCGCGTGTTGGCCGGACGCCGCTACAACGAGGGCATGCACCAGGCCATTGAGGCCAAGGAGCAGGTGGAGATCAAGAACGAGAACCAGACTCTGGCTACCGTTACCCTGCAGAACTACTTCCGTCTGTACGAGAAGATCTCCGGAATGACCGGTACGGCAGAAACCGAGGCTGCCGAGCTGCACTCCATCTATGGCCTGGATGTGGTGCCGATTCCTACCAATAAGCCGAATCAGCGTGCCGATCACTCTGACCGCATCTACAAGACGCAGGAAGCTAAGTTTGCTGCCGTAGTGGACGATATTGCCGAGCACGTCGAGTCCGGCCAGCCAGTTCTGGTCGGTACCACCTCCGTGGAGCGCTCCGAGTACCTGTCCCAGCTGCTGTCTAAGCGCGGCGTTAAGCACAACGTGCTTAACGCTAAGCACCACGAGGAAGAGGGCCAGATCATCGCCCGTGCGGGCCGCCCCGGCACCGTCACCGTGGCTACCAATATGGCCGGCCGTGGTACCGATATCGTGCTCGGTGGCAACCCTGAGGTCATCCTCGATGAGAAGCTGCGCGAGCGCGGCCTCGATCCATTCGAGGATGAAGAGAAGTACCAGGAGGCCTGGGAAGCAGAAATCGATTCCGAGAGGGAGCGCTCCAAGAAGCTGGGTGACCAGGTACGCGAGGCCGGTGGCCTCTACGTGCTGGGTACTGAGCGTCACGAGTCCCGCCGCATTGATAACCAGCTGCGTGGTCGTACCGGCCGCCAGGGTGACCCGGGTGAGACCCGCTTCTACCTGTCTATGCGCGATGAGCTGATGGTGCGCTTCGTGGGCCAGTCCATGGAAAACATGATGAACCGCCTCAATGTTCCGGACGATGTCCCCATCGAGGCCAAGATGGTCTCCAACTCCATCAAGGGCGCCCAGGCGCAGGTGGAGAACCAGAACTTTGAGATGCGTAAAAACGTCCTTAAGTACGACGAGGTGCTCAACGAGCAGCGCAAGGTGGTCTACGCTACCCGTCACGACATCCTTGATGCCGGCGATATTCAGGATAATATTCGCGGCATGATTGATGACACCGTGTCCGCTTATGTCGCCGGTGCTACTTCCACCGGCTACGTCGAGGACTGGGATCTAGACGCACTGTGGAATGCGCTGGATTCCCTCTACGGCCCCACCATTTCCCATGAGGAGCTGGTGGAAGGCTCCGAGTATGGTTCCCCAGGCGAGCTTTCTGCCGAGCAGCTTCGCGACGCCCTGGTGCAGGACGCCAATAATGAGTACGACAAGCTCGAAGAATCTGTGACCGCTATTGGCGGCGAGCAGCAGATGCGCAATACCGAGCGCATGGTCATTCTGCCGATTATTGACCAGAAGTGGCGCGAGCACCTCTATGAGATGGACTACCTCAAGGAGGGCATTGGCCTGCGTGCGATGGCGCAGCGTGATCCGCTGGTGGAATACCAGAAGGAGGGCGGCGAGATGTTCAACGCCATGAACGATGGCGTGAAGGAAGAGACCGTCCGCCAGCTGTTTATGCTGCGCAAGCAGTTCAAGCAGCAGGAAGAGGAGCAGGCCGGCGAATCCGCTGCTACCGCTTCCGGCACCGGTGAGGGCACCGTAGAAGCCTAGGCTTCGGCGTCCTTCTTCCCAACCCCGCCCCGCCCCCGCTTGTGATGAACTGGCCCCCGAAAGTTGGACTGGTTTAATTCTAGGCGGTTAGGGCTTCAAGGGTCTGATTTCGATATTGCATC
>NZ_JASOKQ010000166.1:0-201 GCF_030216265.1 Corynebacterium sp. UMB0012 | reverse complement strand
AAGTTGAACACAATCACATGCCAACCAATCCATCTCAATGCAGCCGAAACACCAAACAGCATTCAAATAAGTACGTGTTCCACATACCCAACCGGCACACACCAACCAACAAACCACTAGGCCTATTGGCAGACAAACCAATCAACACACAACCATGCACACAAAAAATAAAAAGTACATTGGCACACTATTGAGTTCTCA
>NZ_JASOKQ010000165.1:0-204 GCF_030216265.1 Corynebacterium sp. UMB0012 | reverse complement strand
AAGTTGAACACAATCACATGCCAACCAATCCATCTCAATGCAGCCGAAACACCAAACAGCATTCAAAAGAGTACGTGCTCCACATACCCAACCGGCACACACCAACCAACAAACCACCTAAAGGCCCATTGGCAGACAAACCAATCAACACACAACCATGCACACAAAAAATAAAAAGTACATTGGCACACTATTGAGTTCTCA
>NZ_JASOKQ010000164.1:0-219 GCF_030216265.1 Corynebacterium sp. UMB0012 | reverse complement strand
GACGTCCCTTTCGATCAGATTCCTAAGTCCAAGCGCCGGAACAAAAAGTGGTGGTACACCCACTACACTCACCGCGGGATTTACCTGCAGCTAAAGAAGATGAGCCAACAAGGACACCTCTTTGCCTACCTCGCCGAAGCTAAAAAAGGCCAACGGTTTGAACGCACGACCAACAAGCTAGAAGGCGGGGTGAACTCACAAATTAAGCAACTTATGTAC
>NZ_JASOKQ010000163.1:0-219 GCF_030216265.1 Corynebacterium sp. UMB0012 | reverse complement strand
GTGGTTGTTGTAGTAGTCGATGATGTCATCGAGTTGTTGGTTTAGCTCGGCGATGTTGTGGGCAAATGGCCTTGTGTGCAGGGCTTTTTGGAGTGTTTGGTGGAAGCGCTCGACTTTTCCTTGGGTTTGGGGATGGTATGGAGTTCCATTCTTTTGGTGGATGCCCATTTGGAGCAGTAGCTGTTCGAAGCCGTTGCGAGTGTCGGCTTTTCTGTAGAG
>NZ_JASOKQ010000162.1:0-219 GCF_030216265.1 Corynebacterium sp. UMB0012 | reverse complement strand
GACGTCCCTTTCGATCAGATTCCTAAGTCCAAGCGCCGGAACAAAAAGTGGTGGTACACCCACTACACTCACCGCGGAATCTACCTGCAGCTACAGAAGATGAGCCAACAAGGACACCTTTTTGCCTACCTCACCGAAGCTGAAAAAGGCCAACGGTTTGAACGCACGACCAACAAGCTAGAAGGCGGGGTGAACTCACAAATTAAGCAACTTATGTAC
>NZ_JASOKQ010000161.1:0-219 GCF_030216265.1 Corynebacterium sp. UMB0012 | reverse complement strand
ATCTTTCATCCGACCACCTCGTCAAGGACTGGGTGGCTAAGTGGCGCAGAGGCGGCGACGAGGCTCTGCGCCCGAAGCCGAAGGGCAGGCCCAAAGGATCGGCTGCGCCGAAACGCCTCACGGAAGAGGAAAAGCTTCGCCGCCAGGTTGAGCGGCTGGAAGCGGAAAACGCCTACTTAAAAAAATTGCGAGACTTGAGGAACCAGGGACACGCCTGAA
>NZ_JASOKQ010000160.1:0-223 GCF_030216265.1 Corynebacterium sp. UMB0012 | reverse complement strand
TCAATCGGCATCCAGAAAGGCCAAATCTAACCCCCGCGCGACACGCCGAGCCAGACACACATTTTGTCGTTTAAGCCGGAACTAAGGTGAGGCGGGCCAAGATACAAGAAAAGCCGCCCGAAGGCGGCTGATTTTGTGCGCCCGGAGGTGTCTGGTTCCATGACATCGTTCCGCTCTGTCTCACGACATCATTCCGCCCCACAAGGCCCTGATGTGCCACAAC
>NZ_JASOKQ010000159.1:0-225 GCF_030216265.1 Corynebacterium sp. UMB0012 | reverse complement strand
GCGCTGAAGACGCCGAGCTATCTCACGTACACCTTTGCCTTGCCGGTCAAGATCAAAGATGAGCTCGCGTTCTTCTATCGATAAGTAGCGCGAAGAGATACGCCTATCGATACGCTGTTGCGGAATAACCTGGACTGGAACTGCTTGGCGACCATCAACGTACTCAATTACCTGCATAAGCCTGTTATACAGCGCCACATCCGGGCCAGCCGGGACAAAAGGCAC